>JBLMXD010000229.1:0-5605 GCA_050257575.1 Alphaproteobacteria bacterium
GGGAAGCGCGTTTGGGGAATCGCGCTCGATCCAAGTGGTTCGAAGCTCTACACTGCAAACGGTGCCTCAAATGACGTCTCTGTTGTGGACGTAAAATCGCGCAAAGAACTGCGCCGTATCAAAGTCGGCGACGGCCCGTGGGGCATCGCAATTGTTTCCCAGGAATTGACGGCTTTGGGAGCCGTCGACAAGCATTGACGGCGGGAACGCCGTGCTTCTTCGATCCTACCCGCCGGCGTAATTCGGGTAACGCTCGTGCAGCTCGCGCGAGAGACGATCGGCTTCCTCGGTATTGCCGGCCTGGCGAAATGCCAGCGCGGCTTTGTCGAGCGCACGCGGTGTGATCGCAGGATCATCGTAAAGCAGAGCGACGCCTTTGAAGGCTTTGCCGGCGTCATCGAAGTTTCCGCGTTCCAACTGTACTTCGCCTGCAAGTAAGCGTGCTTCGGCGTTTACACGACCCTCCGGTTGCAGCGCCATGATTTCTTCGGCGATCTTTTGGGCCTCGTCAGGTTTATGGGCGCTTATCTTAACTGCCCCCAACGTGAGCAACACCTTGGCCTTCCCCGCCGGATCTTTGGCAGTCTGCAAATATTTTGCGAAGGCTTCCTCGGCTTCGGGCAGGTTCTTTAGCTTCGTAGCCGAGTCGCCGAGGTAAAACAGATAATCGGGCTTCACGCTGCCTGTCTTGTCAATCTTCCGCAGGGCGCCCAGGTATTTTTCCGCAGCCTGGTAATTTTTCTGGTTGTAATATTCGATCCCGAGCCACTCGAGGACCTCCGGCGGCACATTGGCACCGTCATCCCGGGATTCAGCCATGAAATTGTTCACTTCCCTGGTGAGCGCAGCACGGTCCTTCAAATAGAACTGACAAAGAATGATCCGGACGGACGCGAGATTGTAATACTGCTCCTTGTTGAGTTCTCGAGCAGCATTCAGCGCGGTCAATGCCGTCTTGTAATCCTTCGCTTCGAACGCGGTTTTTCCGATGTAGTATTGCGCCTGCGCCGCGACGGAACTCTTTGGGAATTCTTTGAGGAGCTGCCGAAACGTTTCGACCATCCCCTTCGTGTTATCCTGTTGCCCGAGAATTAATGCCTTAAGTTGCAAGGCCGCTTCGCGCTCGTGCGCCTTAGGATATTTGGCGAGGACAATGTTTAAGTCGGTTAATGCCGCGCTGTAGTTTTTGTCCTGCTCGTACGCCAGGGCCCGCTGGGCAAGCGCCGCAGGCATCTGTGGGCTATCCGGAAATGTTTGCATGTAATAGGTAAAAGCCTCGATCACACCGGAGGTGTTTTTCGTCTGGATATGACACAACCCAAGTTTGTAAGCCGCTTCGGCACGCAGTCGCGGGGAAAGCTCGGAGGCGCGCAGTTCGCCGTACATTGCGGCTGCTTCTGTGTAATTCTGCTGTTTATACAGCGCTTCGGCTTTCAGCAGTTTCGCCTGATCGGCACGCTCGTTCGCGGGGTTTGTTGCCAGAAATTGATCCACTGCGGAAGCCAGCGCGGTGGGATCGGAGTTATAGACGTTAATTAACTGTTGGTAAGCAGCGTCCTTCGCTTCATCGCGATCGGGATATTTTGCGACGATTTGGCGATACAGCGCATCAGCTTCCTTGGAATGACCAAGTTGCCGTTGGCTGTTTGCGGCGAGTAACAACACTTCGGCCTGCGCGGCTTCAGGCAGCTTATCAAATTCCTTTTTATAATCTGCCAGCAATTGCGCGTATTGACCCGTCTGGTACTGAAGCCGGCGAAAACCGACTTGCGCGATCGCACGGAATTTTCCCGCGTCAGGAAGGGTGCGGCCCTTCTGAAACAACGCGGCAGCTCGCTGAGTCATGGCGTTGTCGGGCTTGCCTTTGTCAGCCTGAACAAGCTCGAGCGCGATCAATCCGCCGCGCACCGCACACTCCGCTTTCAACGCTGGTTTCTGTGCTTCGTTAGCAAGCGCTTCGTACTGCTTCAACGCCTCCACTTTTTTTCCACGCCCGGCAAAGATGGACGCCGCCGTGATTCGTGCATCTTCGCGGTAGGGATTCGGATTCCCCGCCTCTGCAACTTCGGCGTAGATCGTGGCGGCATCGTCTTTCTTGCCGAGTGCTTCAAGGCAGCGCGCTTCGAAATAGCGCGCGGCGAGTGTTACCGCCGGTTCCTTCGATCTCCCGGCGGAACGATGAAAAAGCGGGAGCGCAGTAGCATAATCCTTATTTGTAAATGCCATCTCGGCGAGTGCGAAAGCCGCTGGGCCGGCAAACTCGCTGTCACCGTAGTCGTTAAGGACCTTTTGCAAATTAATGCGAGCATTCGACTCGCGATGTAAATTTCGATAGCACTCGCCAAGCGAGAAGTAAGCATTCGCCCGGCCGGGACGCCCCGGATAATCGTCGAGGTACTTTTGATATTCGGGGATCGCCAGATCGTACAATTTACGAGTAAACAACCCGTTGGCATAATCAAGCTGACGCTGATCCGCTCCGTCCGCTTCACGCGCCGCGGACTCTGGAGCGTTTTCCTTTAGAGAGCGAAGAACTCTATCGATTGAGTCATCCGCGGGAAGCGCACGCTTAACAGGCTGCTCGTCCGCCGGCAGCGCGCGCCTGATGGGCGGTTCATCTACAGGACGCGCCCGGCGCACTTCCGGTTCTGATTGAGCGATGGCGATGCTTGCGGTGCAAAGCAGCATCGCCAGTCCCAAAAGACTGGTCGCGCCGCGCATACTGTTCATCTCGCAGTGGCGAAAGCCACATTGGTTATCCCTGCTTCCGTGCAAATATTCAGGACGCCAATGATGTTCTTATAGGCGCCGGCTTCATCGCCGCGAATTACCACCGCCTGTTCCGGATTGAGTTGGGCCAGGTTTTTGAGCAAATCCTCGAGCTCGGGACCGCTGAGTGTGCGACGATTCACGACCACGTTACCGTCGGCCTTAACATTAACGATCACGTCGCCGATGGGCGCGGTTTTCTCCTTGGCAGCGGACGCTTTTGGCACCTTCACGTCGAGTTCGTTCTCCGTGCGCGCCGCATTCCATGTTAGCAGGAAAAAAATGAGCAACAGCAACAGCACGTCAACGAGTGGCGCCAGCTGAATACCGGGATGATGCAAAGGCGCGTGACCACGGAGGTTCATGATGCGAGAGAAGTATTAAAGTTCAGTTTCGATTAGTGCAGGCATTCGTTCAGTCCGCTTGCCGTACTGCAATGAAAGCAACGCCAGAACGTGCGTGGTTGCTGCTTCGAGTTCCGAGATCAACTTCTGCGCCCTGCCACGGAAGAAGGCGTAAAAAACCATGGCCGGGATGCCAATCGCCAGGCCTGCAGAGGTGTTCACCAGGGCCTCACTGATTCCGCGCGAGAGCGCCACGTAACGCGCCGACCCGACATCGGCCCCGAGCGCGCCGAAGGAATGAATAATTCCGAAAACTGTACCTAATAAACCCAGCAACGGTGCAATCATGCCGATGTCGGCAAGGTAAATCACGCGGTTATTCAAACTCGCGGCTACACGTGTTCCTTCTGTCTCGGCAATCTCCCGGACCTGCTGGAAATCTGCGTGCGGATTCTTGGTGGTGAAATCCAGCACTTTTTGCACTACGCGCGCGATCGCCTCTCCATGCCGGTTCGAAACGGCGAGCAAACCGAGATAATCACGCTTACGCAGGAGCGCATCGGCGGTCGCCATGTAACCGCTGGAAACGACCGCGCCCCGCCGAATCGTCAGGAAGTAAACAACCACAAGCGCGACGAAAAAAATCGATAACAAAAACAGGGGGATCATCACCGGCCCGGCTTTCACCAGCGTTTCCAGGACCGTCTGCGAATGCTGGGGAACCAGGGGGGGCGTGGGTTCCTGCGCAAAAAGAGGCGACGCGCTCCCAAGCGCGGCAAAAAACACAACCCAAATCTTCATGCCGGAAATTTTGTAATGATATGCAGAGCGATTCACCGATGCAAATGCGCGACTGATGGATGGAACACAGATGAGGCTCCGAGATTTCCCGGAGACCGGCTCATACTTGTCATTCTGATCCCGCAGTCGCGGAAAAAGATTCTCGGATCAATCTTTAAGGCATTCTTCATAACGGAACAGGCCAGAGACGTTTCGTTTCGCTCAAAACATGACAGCGATCTGATGAGATTCGTTGAAACCAATTGCGATTTCGTTCCGGACTGGCGCAATTCAGCGGCGCACCAGGAAAATCTGAGCCGGTTGAATGTCCGGATCCAGTTCGACATAATTTTGGCCTCCTCGCCAGATATAGCGCGCGTCACTCAACAAATCCTGCACCTGATATTGGTCGTTCTCCGTTAGCCCAAATTCCTCGACTGGCACATGCACGAACGAGTTCTGTTTGCGAAACGGATCAAGGTTCACGGCCACGAGAATGATGTTATCGCGAGCAGGCGTCGTCTTGCCGTAGAACAAGATCGCGTCGTTATCGGCCTGATAGAACCGCAGATTGGTGTACATTTGCAGCGCGCGGTTTTGCTTCCGGATTCGGTTTATTCGAGTAATCCAATTCTTAATGTTTCCAGGCGCATTCCAATTGCGCTCCTTGAATTGATATTTCTCGGAATCGAGATACTCCTCGCGACCCGGCAACGGGTCGTTCTCGCACAATTCGTAGCCGCTATAGATGCCGTAAAGAGGCGAAAGCGTCGCAGCCAGGAGCACGCGGGTCATGAACGCGGGCCGACCACCTTCTTGAAGGACAAACGGCAGAATGTCGGGTGTATTCGGCCACAGGTTAGGTCGATAATATTCGCTCATCTCCGTCTGCGTAAGTTCGGTGAAGTATTCGATGAGCTCCTGCTTCGAGTTTCGCCAGGTGAAATAGGTGTAGCTCTGGTTAAATCCGGCCCTGGCCAATGCCTTCATCATCTTTGGCCGGGTGAACGCCTCCGATAGAAAAATCGTATCGGGAAACGCCTCACGCACGCCGCGGATCAGATACTCCCAAAAGGCAACGGGTTTGGTATGCGGATTGTCCACCCGAAAAATCCGGACCCCGTGTTCGGCCCAGAACAGCACGACGCTCTTCATCTCGGCCCAGAGCTCGCGCCAGTTTTCACATCGAAAGTTCATAGGATAGATATCCTCGTATTTCTTCGGTGGGTTCTCAGCGTACTTGATCGTGCCGTCCGGGCGTTTGTAGAACCAATCGGGGTGCTCCTTGACGTACGGATGATCGGGCGAGCAATTGATGGCGAAATCGAGGGCGATTTCCATTCCGCGGTTGCGTACCTCCTGTTGCAGCCAGTCAAAATCTTCCAGCGTGCCTAACGACGGCTCGACGGCCTTGTGTCCGCCAGCCTCGGCACCGATTGCCCACGGCACACCGGGCTCACCTGGCTGGCATGTGACGGAGTTGTTTCGCCCCTTGCGGTTGGTGTATCCGATGGGATGAATCGGCGGAAAATAGAGGACGTCAAACCCCATTGCCTTTGCATCATCTACTCGAGACAAACAATCGCGGAACGTTGATCCGCGATCGCCATGGCCTTCTGCCGAGCGCGGGAAAAATTCATACCACGCGCCGAACAACGCAGCCTGGCGACTGACCACCACACGGGGAGCCGGTTGGTATTGCGTGGCATCGG
>JBLMXD010000230.1:0-2583 GCA_050257575.1 Alphaproteobacteria bacterium
TCGTAAACATGGTCATCGATTATTTTGTTTTGCGCCAGATGACGTCCTCATTATTACGACGGTCGATCAACGCGTCGACTTTACCCACAGCATCACAACGAAACAAAATTCTGCCTTCGACACCTTTGCGGAAGAAGATTTCTGACGTTTCCGGGAACAGTTGCTCCTTTTTTCCATTCCGTTCGTTGAAAAGCTTGTCGCCATCGAGAGTGATTGATCGCGTTTGGCCAGGTGCGAGCTCGTACGTGCCAACATACGCCGCGAACTTTTTTGGATCGGCGTTGCCAACGGCCGGATCTTCGTAATAGCGATGTGCCTGGCTGGCGATGATTTGCCAGCTCCCGTTGCGCTGCAACCAGGTGTCGGTGATGTGATAACGTGCTTTGAGATTTTGACCAAAAATCGTCTCGGTCTCGTCCGCATCGTAGCTGAGTACGGCGGTATTACCGACAATGCGGCTCTGGGCATTTTGGACCTTGATCGTTCCTGAATATCCAGCCGGCAATGGGGTGATGTCGGCGATCAGCTTTGACTTGTCGAAAAGGCGTCCTTTCTCATCTGCGAAAATGCAGTCGTCGGCGAAGTACTTTTTCCACGGCGATTGATCACCGGGAACGACGGCGTCATAAAGTTCCTGAGTGCGACGGACCAATTCCTCGTGTGTAATTGGAACATCTGCCGCACGGATGATGGTTGCGGCGGACACAAATGCGACAAGGGCGGATTTCATGAGGATCAAAGAGCCAAATCTCATACGCAAACTCGTGCATGCACAACAATACTTCCTGGGTATCATAGACGACCCCGTCTCGACAGTCCGATCCTAATGAAGAGTCAAGAACCGAAGCTATCGATTCGTCTCGTCGCGGCTTTAACGTGCCTCGCGTTTTTTGCTGGCTGCGCGACGGCGCCACAGACAGCGCGCGGTCCCGAATATGCCCCGACCGCGGGCCTCATGCGCGAGGCGCGCTCATCGAGCGTTCCGGTTGAGAAGCGAGCTGCCGATTATTTGCAGGCTGCGGCCGTGACCGCTCCTCTGCTGGGGAACGGCATAGGGACGCCCGCCTGTGAAACCTACAATGCGGCGTGCGGGGAGCTGGCAGTTCTGCTGCACTCCGCCAATGAAGGAAGTTTTGGGAACGGGCCTCTAGCGCTCGCTGGAAACAACGCGGCTTATCGTTTGCGGTTTGAACCGGCGAGTTCCACAGCGTGGTCTCCCAAATACTTCACTTCCTTCCTTCCTTCCGACAAAGTCAAAGAAAAGTCGATCAGGAAAGAAACCATTCAGCAAGGCGTCGGTGGATCCCTCGTCGGGATACGAAATCTTAATCCACCCGAAAAGTTCGCACCACTGAAGGGAATCACCGCGGCGGTTACTGCTACTATCGATTTCAAAGGAGATGACGCAACGCTCGCGCTGCGACGTCCGGAGGAGCAACCGACGGCGCCTGTGCAGGGAAAAGTTCGCCCACTGGAAGCCAACTTTTCCGCTCCAATCAGTTACTATCAACCATCCGCCAACGTATTGTTCATAGGGATAATGGGAGCATTACGAGCCGCGCACTACGAGAAGAAGACGGGACTCTATTTTCTTCAACCGTACGATCCCAGCCGGATTCCTGTGGTCCTCGTCCACGGCCTTATTTCAACTCCCTTTGCGTGGGTGCAGACGGTGAACGGGCTCCTGGCAGATCCGGAGATACGCAAGCATTACCAATTTTGGGTCTTCGCCTATCCCACCGGCAATCCCGTCCTTTATTCAGCGTTACGTCTTCGCGAAGACCTCGCCAAGGTGGACAAAGCATATCCGAACCACAAAGGCTATGTCCTCATTGGCCATAGCATGGGTGGTCTTCTCTCACAGGCGCAGGTTACAAGCATAAGCCGCGGCGATTGGCGGAAGACGCTGGGACCATCGGGCATGGAGATCTTCGCGACGTTGAAACCAGCGGATCTTGTTGCCAGAGCCACGACTTTCAAAGCCAATCCCCGTATCAAGCGAGTGGTCTTCATTTGTACTCCGCACTTTGGCAGCAAAATGGCGTCAGGCGGGATCGGCGAAATCGGCATCAAGTTGATATCGCTTCCTGTCGACCTCGCTACGACGATAAAAAGCGAGATTCCCGAGGCAACGTTGAGGAAAATAAACAACGGCCGGCTCCCGAACAGCGTCAGCAACCTTAAGCCGAGCGCACCTTACCTTAAGGTTCTGAACGAAGAGCCGATGACGGTGCCGTATCACTCGATCATTGGCAACCGTGGTAAGCCAGGACCCCTCGCGGAAAGCAGCGATGGCGTTGTACCGTATTGGAGTTCGCATCTGGCGGGTGCGAAATCCGAATGCATCGTGCCCGGTCCACATGGATCGTGCGAACTCCCGCAAACGATCACTGAGGTTGACCGGATCTTGCGTTTACACCTCGGGCTCTCTGGCGGCCCGGCAACTAGCGTTGTGCAAGCGGAGCGCTAAAAAACGGCTTGGGTCGGTCCGTTGCCAGGCAACTATAACGTCGCTGCTTGGAGAAGCTTGAACTGCATCAAGGTCCCCGGATTAACGACCAATGTTCCGGCAGTATGCCCATA
>JBLMXD010000231.1:0-6005 GCA_050257575.1 Alphaproteobacteria bacterium
CCGACAAAATGATCCGCAGCCGTCGGCTTTTCGTACGTGCCAGACTTGGAAATCTTCTTTCCGTCGACGTCGACTACAAAACCATGTGTAACGCAAATCTTGTACGGAGCACGATTATTGAGCGCGATGCTGGTCATTAGCGACGATTGAAACCAGCCGCGATGTTGATCGGTCGCTTCCAGATACATGTCAGCCGGGTCGCGCAGCTCGGGATGCAACGCGCAAACCGCTTTATGCGAAACACCGCTATCAATCCAGACGTCGATTGTGTCGGTGCCTTTCCTGGCGTCCGGCGGCAGGCCGAGTTCTTTCACCAGGGCGGCATCATCCAATTCGAACCAAACGTTCGAGCCGCGCTCAGCTACGAGATCGGCCAGCCTCCGAATAATTTTTGCGTCGAGAATCGTCTTGTTGTCAGCGGAATAGAAAACCGGCAACGGCACTCCCCAGCTTCGTTGCCGCGAGATCACCCAGTCCGGACGCGATTCGACGGTGCCTGCGATGCGGTTCTCGCCCCAGGCGGGAATCCATTTCACTTCATTGTGAATAGCGTTCAGCGCTTTGCCACGCAGTTCATCAATTCGAATAAAGAATTGTTCGACGTTGCGAAAGATAATCGGTGTTTTCGATCGCCAGCAATACGGATACGAGTGGTGAAATTTCTCTTCGCCCAACAGCATCCCGCGCGCCCTAAGCAACTCTATAATATCGGGATTCGCATCGAAGACGTATTTGCCGGTTAGACCCAGCAGGCCAGCTTCTTCGGTATATCGCCCGTGATCGTCAACCGGCGAAAGGATCGGAAGATTCTTTTCGATCCCCAGTGCGTAATCGTCCGCGCCATGACCGGGCGCGATGTGAACAGCGCCGGTGCCCGTATCCATCGTGACAAAGCCGGCTGTGAATACCTCGGCTTCGCGATCCAGAAACGGATGTTGCGCTTTGACTCCCGCGAGCTTTTTTCCGGGCAATACCGCGAGCGGTTTGCCGACCACCTGCAAGCCCGTGACTGTAGAAAACCCCGGAACAAGTTTCTCGGCGAGAACCAAGATCTCAGAAACCCCGTCGCGCGAAAATTCCTGAACGACATAGTTCTCCTTGGAATCAACAGCGATTGCGAGATTGGCTGGTAACGTCCAGGGAGTTGTTGTCCAGATGGCGATGCTAGCATTTGCCAGCGCGTTCGGAGAACGCGCTCCACTTTTGATTGGGAACTTCACGTAAACAGCCGTGTCGTCGCGCTCTTGATATTCCACTTCGGCTTCGGCGAGGGCGGTTTGTGCGCCGGTGCTCCAGAAAACAGGTTTCTGCGCCTCGTACACCAGGCCTTTCTCGACGAACACCGCGAACGCGCGCAAGATTTCGGCTTCGTACTTGGGATCCATCGTCAGATAGGGATGTTCCCAATCGCCGAATACGCCGAGCCGCTTGAATTGGTTACGCTGGATGTCGATGAACTTTCGCGCGAACGCTTCGCACTTTTTGCGGACTTCCAATGGAGAAAGCTCGCGCGACTCTTTAACGACTTTGTACTCGATGGGAAGACCGTGACAATCCCAGCCGGGGACGTACGGCGCGCGCTTGCCCAGCATCGTTTGTGATTTCACCACGAAATCTTTAAGGATTTTGTTGAGCGCCGTGCCCATGTGCACATCGCCATTGGCAAACGGCGGGCCATCGTGCAGAACAAATAGCTCCCGGTCCGCTCGCGATTGCTGAATTTTTTGATAAAGCTCCGTCTGCTCCCACTTTTTGAGCATTTCCGGCTCGCGCGAGGCAAGGTTCGCCTTCATCGGAAAATCCGTGCGCGGCAGGTTCAAGGTTTCTTTGTAATTCTGGCTCATGGCGAGCGGGCGACGCTAACACCCGTCACCCAGCGAAGCAACGCGGTGACAGGTACGATCTCTAACAACCGAAGAGCTGAGTCAGTTAGACGGTAAACGCGTCGGCGACCAGACGTGCCTGCTCGCGTTTGTGGCGGGCGAGCGCGCCGACGGCGGGGCTGGCACTGGCTTCGCGCCCGGCATAGGCGATTTCCGTGCAGAAAATGGTGCGTAAGCGCGGTTCGATAAAAGTCCAGGCACCCATGTTTTCCGGTTCTTCCTGGCACCAGACGAACTTCGTTTTCTTCGGAAACGGCTTGAGCATCTCGCGCAGCTTTTTTTCCGCGAGCGGATAGAGCTGTTCGATCCGGATGATGGCAGTGTCGTCGATCTTCCGATCAGCCCGGTAATTCAACAAATCGTAATAGACCTTGCCGGAACAAAAAATGATTCGTTTCACTTCCTCGACCGGACCGGCTTCGGGTGACCCCAGGATTTCTTCAAACCGGCCATGGATGAATTCCTCGGCGGGGGAGGATGCGTATTTCGCACGCAACAGACTCTTCGGGGTTGCAATGATAAGCGGTTTGATGAAGTCGCGCTTCATCTGACGTCGCAACACATGAAAATACTGCGCAGCAGTGGTGAGGTTGCAGACCTGAATGTTGTCCTCCGCGCAGGCCTGAAGGAAGCGCTCGATTCTGGCGCTGGAATGTTCCGCGCCCTGGCCTTCATAGCCGTGCGGCAGCAACAGGACAATGCCACTGGGCCGCTGCCACTTGGATTCCGCCGAAACAATGAATTGATCAATGATGGTCTGAGCGCCATTGGCAAAATCCCCGAATTGCGCCTCCCAAAGACAAAGCATCCTCGGATAATCGAGAGAATACCCGTAATCAAAGCCAAGTACGGCAGCTTCGGATAACGGGCTGTTGTAAATGCAGATGCGCGCCTGCTTCTTGGCAAGGTGCATCAGCGGCACATAAGGCTTGCCGGTTTTCGCGTCGTAAAGAACGGAGTGCCTTGTGCTGAAAGTGCCGCGGGAACTATCCTGGCCCGATAATCGAATCGGAATTCCGTCCAGCAGGAGTGAGCCAAACGCGAGCGCCTCGGCAAAATGGTATTCGTACGGGCCGCCGTCCTCGAAGATTTTTCGCTGGTGATCCAACACGATGCGTTGGATTTTCGGCTGGACTTCGAAGCCATCCGGAACGCGGGTGAGGCCGTCCACGATTGTTCGAAGTATTTTTTCGCTGATCGCTGTAGGCTCGGACTCCCCGGTGTACTGCGGTTGAAAGATGGCGGTGGATTCTCTGAACCGGGCTTTCTGGTTCGCCTTGCGTTTTTCGATCGCCTTCACCTCATCCCGTGTCATTTCCAGTCGCAAGGCGAACTCGGTCTCCAGCGAGGCAGCGTCATCTTCGCTCAGTGTTCCGGCCTCGATCAGTTCGCGTTTATACAGCTGCGTGACCGAGGGACGTTTCTCAATCTTTGCGTAAAGATCAGGCTGAGTAAACGAAGGTTCGTCGCCTTCGTTGTGACCGTAGCGGCGATAACAATACAGGTCGATGACGACGTCGCGACCGAACCGCTGACGGAAATCGAATGCCAGATCGCTAACAAATTTCACTGCCAGCGGGTCGTCCCCATTTACATGAAAAATCGGGGCCTCAATCATCTTGGCGATGTCGGTGGCGTACTGTGACGATCGCGCATCTTTCGGGAGGGTGGTGAAGCCGATCTGATTGTTCACTACAACGTGAATTGTGCCGCCGGTGCTGTAACCGGGTAACTGCGATAAGTTCAGCGTCTCGGCCACGATTCCCTGCGCAATAAACGCCGCGTCACCGTGGACCAGCAGCGGCAAAACCTTGCGACGATGTTCGGTATCGCCACGAATTCGCTGACGCGCGCGCGCTTTCCCTTCCACCACGGGATCGACAGCTTCCAGGTGGCTGGGGTTCGCCGAGAGCCGAATCTCTATTTCAGCGCCCGAGGCTAGTCTGCGCACGGCATGATAACCGAGGTGATATTTCACGTCGCCGTCGCCGGCGACCAAGTCGGGCACGTAATTCTCGCTGAATTCGGTGAAGATGATCTTGAGCGACTTACGCAGAAAATTCGCAAGCACATTGAGTCTTCCGCGATGCGCCATACCCATACAAATCTCCTCCACTCCGCCCCCGGGGCACTTGTGGAGAATGGTATCCAACGTCACCATGAGCGATTCCGCGCCCTGGAGCGAAAACCGTTTTTGTCCCACGTAACGCGTGTGCAGGAACGTCTCGAACGATTCGGCTTCGAGCAGCGCCCGCAACAACGCAACTTGCACTGAGCGCGGCGTCGAATGTTTGTGCGGCCGCATTTCCAGTTGCCGCCGTATCCACTCCCGGATGCGTGGATCCTGGATGTGCATGAACTCCGAGCCGATAGAGTCGGCATAGATCCTATCGAGTCCGATGATCATCTCACGCAACGGCATCGACCGATTGTCCAGGAAGAACTTCGATGAGACGCGAAGATCGAGGTCTGAGTCCTTGAACCCCAACTCACCGGGTCTGAGCAACGGGTTCTCCGGCCGCCGCTCCGCCAGCGGGTCGACACGTGCGATGGTATGACCGAGCGAACAATAAGCGTACACGAGACCATCGACGCGCGTTTGCAGAGCTGCCTCGCGCGCCTCAGCTTCGGCAATAGTGGCACCATTTCGCTCTGGCAGGTTGCCAAGCTCAAATCCCTCAAAGAATGCGGACCAGCCCGAATCGACTGATTCAGGATTCTCCTGCCAGCGACGATAATTCTCCTCGATCAGGTTGAGATTCGCGCGAGCGTCAATTGATGTGCGCATAGGAAATTCAATGTCCGATGATTAGCCACTGCGGCAAGTTGACACTGGCAATGCCGACTCGTTACTTGCTTCGCGACATGAAAGCGACAGTGAGACCTCCGGGTTTGTTCATTGCCTTGACGCTCGCGGCATCCGCGACGTGTTTGGCGCAAACCGATCCCGCCTCGGAGCCAGCGGTTTTAGCCGTGGCGAAAGTGCTGCCCGCCGTGGTAAACATCAATACTGAGCGCGTCGTTCGGCGCACGGTTCGCGATCCCATTGACGATTTCTACGCGCAATTCTTCGGCTACAATCGATTTCGACCACGTGAAATCCGCCAGACCCTGCAAAGCCTCGGCTCCGGTTTTATCATCGATCCAGCGGGTTACATTGTGACCAACCAGCACGTGGTCGAGCGCGCTGCGGACTTGAAAATTCACGTGACCACGAACGACGGCAAGACTTATAGCGCCCGTTACATTGCCGGCGACGACAAGACCGATCTGGCATTTATTAAAATCAATGCGCAGACAAATTTCCCATTTATCAATCTCGACAATATCTCTCCGAATCTACTTGGTGAGACGGTTATCGTGGTGGGCAACGCAGTTGGCTATGGAAGTTCCATCAGCAGAGGCGTTCTGAGCGCAGTCAAGCGCAACATCACCGTCGAAGAGACCGAATACAAAGACTTGGTCCAGACTGATGCGGCAATCAATCCCGGCAACAGCGGCGGTCCGGTAATCGATCTCTCCGGCCGTTTGGTCGGCATCGCCTCGGCAAAAATGGCGTTCACGCCGCAAGGCGTACCCACGCAGGGACTCGGTTTTGCCATTCCAGCAGACGTGGTGCGTGAAAGCGTTACTCGCTTCAAGCAACTAGCGGCTAAGCAGGGAAAGTCGCAGAGCGCACTTGCGCCCGACGACTCGAGCGGCGCCCGCATTGAGAAATTGTTTGGGATGCAGCTACAGGAATTGACCCAGGAACTGAGCGATGCGCTTGGTTACCTGCGGGGCCGCGGCGTGCTAATTACCGCGGTGGAACCGGATAGCCCCGCCGACGATGCCGGAATCAAACGCGGAATGGTAATTTACCGCGTAAACAGATCGATGGTCTCTTCCATGAGACAGGTTGAGGAGGCACTTCGAGGAGCCGAACGCGGCGAAAGCGTGGAATTTACGGTCGGAATAATCCGGGCCCGCGGGGAAAACCATGAACTCGCCACAGTAACGCTCACGGCGCGATGAAAAATTTGCCAACGCATTCGCGGTTCGGTTGTCTCATCGAAGTGTTGCACAATGATCAAAGTTGAGAATCTGACGAAGCGCTACGCTGGTCAGACTGCCATCCAGGAT
>JBLMXD010000232.1:0-4795 GCA_050257575.1 Alphaproteobacteria bacterium
GCGATTCCGTCCTTCTACAGCCGTCCAAACTCCGTTACCGCAGTGGTCGACACTGTCGTCTGGCGTATTCTCGACCAAATTGGTTTGCCTAGTTCGCGCGCATACCGTTGGGGAGAGGAAAACGCTAAGGCGAAAACGTCGCGCAAGAAAAGTTGAAGATCGAAGGCAGGCTAGCGCGGTGGTTGATCGCGTTTGGTGTTCGTTTGTTGAGGGGGTGGGAGCGTACTCTTCGCTATGAGGTTGACGACCGCGCAGGCATTCTTGGCAAGCCGGTGGCCGAAAACTACATCGGCGCGCTCTGGCATAATCGATTGCTGATATTTCCTCTGGTGTTGCGGCGCTTTTTTTCCAATCGTTGCGGTGCCGCGTTGATCAGCGCCAGCCGCGATGGTGATTTGCTCGCAGACGCCATTGGCCGTTTTGGCTACGAAGTTGTACGTGGCTCCAGCTCACGTCTGGGCGCGAGCGCAATTCTTCAACTTACGGACGTGCTTGCATCAAACCGTGACGTGGTCATAACGCCGGACGGTCCACGGGGCCCTGTTTATGAGCTGGGGCCGGGCATCATTTTTCTGGCGCAAAAATCCGGAGCTTCAATATTGCCAATGAATCTGGAATATTCGCGCTGCTGGCGGCTGGGAAGCTGGGACCGATTCATTATTCCCCAACCATTTGCCAAAGTTCGGGTGCTGATCAGCGCGCCCTACCGTGTGAAGCCGACGAGTACGCCTGAAGAATTCGAAGCCGAACGCCTGGCCTTACAGGATGCGATGATGAAACTTGTTGAAATGCGCTGAGCGCTTGCGTCGTGCCCGTTGGCAGGCAGGGTTGCGCTTCACCATGGCAAAACTTATCGATGGCCGCGCGATCGCGGAGAAAGTGTACGTGGAGCTTCGCGGCGAGATCGCGGAACTGAAAGCAAAAGGCGTAACGCCTGGCCTTGCCGTCGTTCTCGTAGGAGATGATCCGGCCTCGCGCGCCTATGTGCGTTCGAAGGACAAAATGTGCCGCGAACTTGAGTTACATTCGGCAAAGCTGGAGCTACCGGCTTCAACTACCCAGACTGAACTGCTCGCACGCGTGGAAGAACTTAACCGTGACTCAAGCATTCACGGAATTCTTGTTCAATCCCCGCCACCTCAGCATATCGACGAATCAGCAATCGTGCGCGCGCTCGATCCGCGTAAGGACGTGGATGGGTTTCACCCGGAAAACGTCGCCAAGCTCGTGCTCGAGGATCCAAGCGGATTCGTGCCCTGCACGCCACTGGGCGTCCAGCGTTTGCTCCTCGAAAGCGAGATCGAGATCAGCGGGTCACATGTGGCCGTGCTTGGCCGTAGCATGATCGTTGGCAAGCCGGTGGCGTTGCTTCTGATGCAGAAAAACAAGAACGGGAACGCTACGGTGACAGTTTTGCATTCGCGCAGTCGCGAACTCGCGCAAATCACCCGCTCGGCAGACATCGTTGTCGCGGCGATCGGTCGCGCAGAATTTGTCAAAGCCGACCACGTCCGCGAAGGCGCTACGGTCATCGATGTGGGAATCAATCGTGTGGAAGATGCCGCGACCGAGCGCGGTTACCGTCTGGTGGGCGATGTCGCGTTTGATGAAGTGTCGAAAAAGGCAGGGGCCGTCACTCCGGTGCCTGGTGGCGTAGGGCCGATGACGATTGCGATGTTGATGGCAAACACGATCAAAGCGGCAAGGCAATCGTTGTAATCATTCCGCTTGCTGCCTGTCCGTGCCAGGATGGTCCACGGAGCCGTGGCTACAACTTCGGCGACGTTACTTTCGCTGTCAGCGATTTTAAGATCGATGCGTTAATCTTGGCGGCGTGGACAAAAAACGAGCCAACACGCGGTCGCAGCACAGCCGCGCGTGCGAGGCGGTTGATCCATAAACGTCCCTGATACATTTCGGCGTGCGCACCGGCAAAATCGCGCAACGCTGACTGTTGGGCATCGCCCCGAAAGATCTTCGCAATTGCCTGCGCGGCGAGTTCGCCGGAGCGCAGAGCATAATAAATTCCTTCGCCGGTAAACGGTTCGACCACGCGAGCGGCATCGCCGATAAAAAAAAGGCTTTCGTGCGCGCAGCGAACTGGCGAACGCGTGAGCGGCGTAATGGTGCGCCAGGTCTGATTAGGCGTGATTTTGAAATGGGATTGCGCCCATCGGCGTAACCTGGAAATTGTGGCCGGTATTCCCACGAGGCAAAGATTCAACTCGCTTTCGTTCACCGGAGCCTGACCGGAATAACCTTCCGGAAGAAATTGCAAAACGATTCGCTCCCCGAAATCTTGCGGCAACGGGATGTGAGCTTGCAGCGCGACGCGCTCGCGCGTTGGGCGCGGCAATAAATTACAAAGGCGCGCCACGGTGGAGTTGCGTCCATCCGCGCCAATCAAAATTCGCGCCTGAAAAGTTTCACCATTTGCTGTTTCAATCTTCCAGGAGCCAGCCTTGGACAACGCGGTGACCACGGTTTGTTTTCGAACTTCCGCGCCCAGGTCGCGCGCGCGCCGTAACAACAGATCGTCAAAGAGACTGCGTTTTACTGAGAGCTCGCAGTGCTCGCCGTTTGGAAGATCGACGATCACTTCGCGTCCGTTGATCGCAATGAATTTGACCGACGTGAGCTTGGAATGCGGCAGATTTCGCACCCCTTGTGCGACGCTAAGACGTTCCAGCACCGGCCAGCACGAGGGATTCAGGCAATCGCCACACACTTTTTCGCGGGGAAATTCTTCACGCTCAAGTACGATCGTTTGCAGGCCAGCCAGAGCACAAAACGCAGCACAACTCGATCCGGCCGGGCCGCCGCCAACGATAGCAATGTCAAACGTCTGCATTCGAGTGAGGGATGGTGAGCTGGTGAAAATCAGTGAAATCCATTGCTCGATTACTCCAGAGGTTCTGCTGCTCCAACCGCCGATTCCGCACTGGCGCGCGATCTAATCACAGAGCACAATTAGTAGCATGGGCTGGTCGATTCCAATCCTCCGTATCGCGGGGATCCAGTTGCGGATTCATATCACGTTCCTGCTGCTGGTCGGTTGGGTCGCGTTTGCCTATTATTCCCAGGGCGGCTCGCCCGCAGCGGTTGGCGGAGTTTTGTTCATCTTATTGTTATTCGCATGCGTCGTATTACACGAGTTCGGGCACGCTCTAGCGGGGAAAGCTTTCGGGATCAACACGCCTGATATTACGCTGTTGCCCATCGGCGGCGTGGCGCGCTTGGAACGTATTCCTGATGAACCGGTGCAGGAGCTGGTGATCGCGGCAGCAGGTCCGGCTGTTACGGCAATTATTGCGCTCGGAGCGTTTATCGGCGGGGGTTCGTGGGATTATCCGCCAACCACGAAGACCAGCATTCCTGATCTGCTTTTCACGATGAACGTTGTGTTGCTTCTGTTCAACTTGCTGCCGGCATTTCCGATGGATGGCGGCCGGGTTTTGCGCGCATTGCTCGCGACGCGCATGAGCTATGCGCGCGCCACGCAGGTCGCCGCTACTGTTGGACAGGGATTTGCGTTCGTGTTCGGCTTTATCGGCCTGCTGATTAACCCGTTCTTAATTTTCATTGCGCTGTTCGTTTACATCGGGGCGTCGCAGGAGGCAGCGCTCGCGCAGATGCGAGATGTCTCCCGCCGGTTTCCGGTTTCCAGCGCGATGGTGCGCGAGTTCCGCACACTGGCCGAAGACGCTGGTCTGCAGGAAGCCGTCGACGCGTTATTGGCGACTTCGCAGCATGATTTTCCCGTTGTGGATGAGACAGGAAACGTCGTCGGTTTATTGACCCGTCAGGATCTCATATCTGCATTGCGCAGGAACGACCCAACGCTTCGAGTGGGCGACGTGATGCGACGCGATATTCCCACGGTGACCACCGGCACACGCTTCGAAGATGCGTTTCGCATCATGCAGGAATGCAATTGTCCCGCAGTGCCGGTGCTGGATCGGATGAAACGCCTGGTTGGTTTGCTAACCCCGGAGAACGTCACCGAATTGATGATGGTTCAATCCGCAATGCCGCAGCGCCGGGTTTCGTGATGGTTGTAGCGTCCGCTGTCCACAGCGGAGGCCGGTTGGCAGGCCTTCCTCAGGGATGCGCTGGGGACAGCGCACAACTACAACACGGAATGTCGCCAGCGCGTTTCAAGAGCTAATGCGCATCGGCATGATGACGTAGAGGAATGGCGTTTGAATTTTCACAACGCCCGGGCTCATCTCGTCGATGAGATCGAGGAATATTTCGTCCTCCGTCAGCGCGCGCAGCGGCGCCATGAGAAATTCCGGATTGAAGGCGATGGAGAATTCGCGCCCTTTGTACGCGACGGCAAGCGATTCCTTCGCTTCGCCGACTTCCGGCGTGTTGGCAGTAATATCGAGATTGTTTTTGCTAAAATTCAGCTTTACCGAATGCGACTTGTCGCTGGCCAACAGCGAAACCCGTCGCAACGAATTCAAGAACATTTCCCGCTCGAGTTTTACGCGCTCTTTCGCTTCGCTTGGGATGACCTGCTTGTAGTTCGGATAATTGCCTTCGATCAATTTTGAAACCAGAAGCGTCTTGTTGAGATCGAACGCGATCTGACCATTGGCCATGCTTACCTTCACGTCGCCCTCGTCGGTCAGCAGACGCTGTAATTCGGTAACCGCTTTGGTTGGAATGATCAGGTCCGATTCGTGGCTGCGCGGAAACTCCAGTTCAATTTCCGCCATGGCAAGGCGGCGTCCATCCGTGGCCACCAGCGTTAGCTTGTTGTCCTTGAAACTGAAGAGAACGCCGTTAA
>JBLMXD010000233.1:0-4165 GCA_050257575.1 Alphaproteobacteria bacterium
TCGCTGGTATGCCGTCCTTCTGGTTCGAGAAATAGTTGATGGGAAGTTTTATCAGCGAACTTGACGACCTTGTCTTCGATCGACGGGCAATATCGGGGACCTACGCCTTGAATTCGGCCCGCGTAAAGAGGCGATCGATGCAGGTTAGCTCGAATGATGTCGTGGGTTTTTGGAGTGGTATGGGTAATCCAGCAGGGCAATTGTTCCACGTGGAACTTGTCGTCGTGAATACGATTTAGAGTGAAGATTTCGTCGTCACCCCTCGCGATTATCTCCTCCGGGTGAAAGGAAAACAGTGGGGGCGGATCATCTCCGAGCTGGACTGAGCAGGACGAAAAATCGATCGATCCCGCGTTTAGCCTGCACGGTGTGCCCGTTTTGAAACGCCCCAGCTCGAATCCCAAGTCCCGCAAATTTGCGCTGAGTCCAGAACTGACATCAGCCATCCTGCCCCCCGGCTTACTATTCTCGCCTACATGCAAAAGACCGCGCAAAAATGTCCCAGATGTGATGATAACAGCGCGTGCAGCGACAGCAACACCGAGGTCGGTTTCAACTCCGACAACCGCTTTACGTTCGACAATCACTCGAGACACGGTGGCTTGTTTAACATCAAGATTTGGCACCTGCTCCAAGATTGCTTTCATCCGAAATTGGTAGGCTTTTTTATCACATTGAACTCGCGGTGCTCGGACTGATGGTCCTTTGCGTCTGTTCAGCAGGCGAAACTGGATTCCGGTTGCGTCCGTGTTGATTCCCATCGCACCTCCCATGGCATCGATTTCGCGAACGATGTGTCCCTTGGCCAGACCTCCAATTGCAGGATTGCACGACATCTGGCCGATCGTATCCAGATTCTGCGTCAACATCAGTGTACGGCAGCCGATCCGGGCGGCGGCAAGAGCAGCCTCAATCCCGGCATGACCACTGCCGACAACTACAACGTCATAATCAGTGGATAGTTTAAACATAATATGCTTGTATACAGAGTATTATCTCGATACTATGCCGGGTTCCAACGGGCCTTTCGACGGCTGAGGTAACGACGTTCCTGGGTCGGTTTGGATGGCGCTGTATGCGACACGACCCAATACGACGAGCAGCAGCACTGTCGTAACGAAAGCACCTCCCCAAATCCAATACTCAACAACACGCGGGTAACTTCTGCTCCGCATGATGCGCACCGCGAATTGTCCGAGCGTCCCGATATACGCGTAGAAAAAAAGCCCGGGCACTCGTCCGATCGAAGCCCAAAGCATGTACGTGCCAAAGGGAATTCGTGTCAGCCCATAAAAGTAGTTGAGCAGGCTCGTCGGAAATAGCGGATGTAACTGGCTCAGAAGAATAAGCTTCCAACTCTCGCGCTCCACGGCCGGACCGAGTGCCCTTAAGGTCGCATTTCCGGACAGCTTTCGTTCAAACCAGCGCCTTGCCACAAAGCGACTGAGGGCAAAAGACACCGCCGTTGCGATCGCATTGCCCACAAGTACGATTAAGAATCCCCACCACAAACCAAAGAAGAAACCGCTTCCCACAGCGAGAATGCCCCCTGGTAATAGAAGGATATTACAAGCTGCAAAAAGCAAGGGGTAGCAAATCCCAGCCCAAACGCCCCAACTCATCACCCGCTCCTGCAACGCTCCGACAATACTAACGACTGGAAAAAAGCGGGAAAGTGCCACGGCAAGCACAGTTGCACAGACGACCGCGGTCGCTTGCCAGAAAATCATGCGCCGGACACTTAGCATGCCGAAATTGTGCGCGTGTCACCGAGCCTGCGCAACATTTCACTAGCCTAATTGAGAGGGTGCTGAGGGAAGCACGCAGTTGAACATGCGACCTATACACCCGAAGCCTGTGTGTTCTTAGTCTGACGAATGCCGAGGCTGTCGAAAATTACCCGCGTAGCGTCGGATCGGTTCAGTGTATAAAAATGAATACCGGAGACATCATTTTCGAGAAGATTATGACACTGCGTCAATGCGTATTGGATGCCAACGCGTCTGACCATTTCGGGATCGTCGTTGCAGGGTTGGAGAGCTCGCAGAAGCTTAGCCGGAAAGCGTGCGCCACCTGCGAGCTGCGCCATGCGTTTCAGTCCGCCGATCGAGGTAATCGGCATGATCCCAGCGATGATCGGGATATGGATGCCCGCGAGCGCACAGCGTTCGCGGAAGTCGAGAAAGTCGTGATTGTCGAAAAATAGCTGTGTAATGATGTAGTCGGCCCCGGCGTCCACCTTCGCTTTGAAATAGTCCATTTCCAGCAGTCGATTGGGAGTGGCAGGATGTCCCTCAGGGAAACCGGCTACGCCGATCCCGAAGCCACGGCGGTCGGGATGCGCACCGGAATCGTTAAAGCGCCGAATAAATTTTACCAAGTCGATTGCGTGCGGAAATGCGTCCTGTGATGTGCTTTCGGGCATTTCAGCCGGCCGGTCGCCACCGAGCGCAAAAATGTTCGCAATGCCGGATTTGCCGTACCGGAGCAGAATCGCTTCAATTTCTTGTTCGTTGTGGCAGACACACGTCAGATGTGGGATCGGATCCAGCTTTGTGGTGTGCTGGATGCGCTCGACAAGCTCGTGAGTTAACTCACGAGTTGAGCCCCCGGCTCCATAAGTCACGCTCACAAAGTCTGGCATGTAAGCGTCCAAGTCGCGAATCGTGCGATAAAGAGTCTCGGCTGCTTCCGGCGTTTTCGGGGGGAAAAACTCGAACGAAAAGGTGGGAGAACTCCCCTGCATGATGTCGGTGATGTGCATGACTCAGCGGATACATTCGTTCCTGCCACAAGTTTTGGTCAACTTATATAGACGCGCCTTCGCTGCCCGGGCGAGTCGGGAATCGCCATCTGTTTAGGTACGAAGAAATCGATTGTTTTGCAGGAGAGCGCAGCCGCACTTGTTAGGATGGGAAGATTTTCAAGCGCCGACAGCACGATGATTAGGTCGCCTGCTGGCAGCGACCAGCTTCGACCAATGACACTGAAAAATTTATTTGGGTGAACGCATATTGGCGTGCGTTTTGATTTCACGCCTTTGCTTTTCCACAACGCGGCGCAGTTCGCGCTCCATCGTCTTGAACGCGTCGTGAATTACCTTTTTCAGCAGTTCGTGAGTGCCGTTGTCCATCTGTTTTTCGTCCGCAACCAGTTCATGCCTGGGTGCCACGGTTACATCGATACGGCATCGGCAGGGATTTCCTTTGTGATGGGTGTGATTCGTTTGCTCGATCGCGACATCGCAGCGGTTGATGTGATCGCAAAACCTTTCGAGTCGTGCTGCATATTCCAAAACGAGATTGTCAATCTGGTCAGATTTTTCCAGACCCCGATACGATATCTTAACTGGCAGTTGCATAATTACTTAAATAGTAGGTGGTCGCCGCGAATGAGGGAGCAAAAATTTCGACTCGGCGTAGGGTTTTCAAATGTGCTGTAACGAACGAAAGCGGCTGATCAATTTTGCGGGCTCTAGCTTGACTAAGTCCGATTTTACATGTTCGACGATTCGGTTGCGAACAGCCGCAGGCAAAAGATCCACGATCGCTGCATGAATTTCCGCTGACGCGGCAAACGACCAGGCATCTCTTCCGTTTTGGGAAACAATTTTTGCGATCTGGTCGGCCAATCCCTTATGAATTCGGCGGTCCATTTCAGTGACCAGTTGTGGTCGTTCGGCAATTGACGCCGGTCCACGTTGGGTTCCTGCGCGTTCAGTCACTGGGAATCGTCCTGCCGAATCACTTAGCTTATCCACAAGTCTCCCGTGTGCGTCCGTCATATCGAACGCTTGTACAAGCTGAAGGCTCGGGCCCCGCGTTGGCGTCTCAGTCACCCGATATGCCTTCAGGCTGCCGCGATCAGTGACGATTACAAGAGAACTCGGTATCATGACAAACCACTGACCCACGGATTGGTCGCGCACGGTAGCACGCCCTTACTGTCTCTATAAACTAATTCGCATGGCGCCACAAGATTGCCTTGGCCGATTTCTCTTATTTAGCGCGATCAGGGCTTCCATGAAACTTCCCTGGGTCAACCATTCGAGTTACAGGCCTGCGCGTTCCTGCTCCGCGCTCAACGGAGGAAATTCGACGTGCCGCTTTTTCCAGGATTCTTCGCGGGCCTGAGCCTGTGTGCCGCTTATCAGTTGAAGCAGACA
>JBLMXD010000234.1:0-9759 GCA_050257575.1 Alphaproteobacteria bacterium
TGGTCCCAAATAACGCCATGCCGACGGGACCTGTGCCATGGGTATCGCCATACCCAACCAATGCGTCATTTGGGGAATGCGACACCAACGTCGCTCGATCGAAAGCCAAAACTTGATACCCCGTTGCGCCTGATTCCAGAGGCAATGGCAACAGGGTGTTTTTGCCGCGCGTTGCGACAAAAACGTATTGACCATCTGTCGTTTCAACTGCCCGAACTGGTGAACAGCCGGCGGCAATAATCGTGACGATCGAAGCCTGTCCCATCCCTCTTTTTGCCTTGTTAACATCGATGACCGTTAGCAGGCCGTTGTTCGAATGCGTTCCAGCTGACTCGTTGTCGCACCCAATTGAATTCGGGCAGCCTGGGCAGAGGACAACCCCGTTCGGGCTGTTTGCGACATTGGTCGGATCCCGATACGGCATCATGGTATGGGGATTGATACCGTCCGTGTCCACTACTTCGCTCGTGACATAAACATACTTCCCATCATGCGACATGGTTATTCCCGGGATAGCGTTGCCGCCGGGTATATATATGTATTCGGTTCCCGGGATTGCTCTTGTTCGATGCGTGAATCTACCCATATCGTCGCGATGAGTTTGGATGATGCCTACAGTCCCGCCCCCGATATCAATATCTGGCGGTGTCGGACTGGGCAGTGTCCCATATTCATTGGCGACAAATGCATGGCGTCCGTCAGGTGTGATCGCCACATTGAAAGTACCAGGTGGACAAAGATTCTGCGGATTGCAGTTCGGAAACACCGGCGGTTGTTGAACATTGACAACGCCGTCTACAGCACATGGTTCGGTCAAACTAGCCAGACGAAAGAATTCAGCGCCCTGCGCCTCAACCGCGGCGCCTACACTCAGGTGGGACGCGCCGGGAAAAAATTTCATCCCGTCAACTGCGGTCACGGGCCCTCCGGGGGGCGGAGGTGGACTGCCGGGGAACGGGAACGGAAAACTAAGAATGTTTTGGCTGCCGCATGGGTTTGTGAAATCTGATTGTGTAAAAACCTGAATACCGGCACAACCGTCGTTACTGCATGGATCGACCCCGCTTACCGAGACCAGTACATAGGCGTTATCAGGAGTAACCAGCGCATCGTTAGGAGTTCCGAAAGTGGAATAGAAGTTCGCACTCGCCGTGACCTTGAGGGGTGTCGAACGCGCTGAATCCCCGTAGGAAATACCTCCTGCGCCGCAAAGAAAAAGAATAAGCGACGCGCCAATCAGGACGACTGCCAGGAGGAAACGTTTCGTCATCGGGCGACGATCAGGTGATCCGTCGAGTCGGCGGTTTTCCGATGCAAAATTCGTTACGTTTGGAGCTGTCGTTTTTCTTGTTTTCATTTCTCTTCTTGAGAGTTGGATTTGTCTAAGGTCGAACGTGACGGCGCGCGCATCACGGCGCTCAGCTCTATTTGGCCTTTCCTGAGAGTAAAAGGCTCAGGCCGGCTCCGTAAACAAAGGAATCAGGACCCTGATGATGTCGAGCTTTATTTTCACGAGGGTCGGCAATCGTCGGGCGTTCTGCCGCATCGAATCGCCGGTTTAGTTCTGCGAACGCGATGGCGTTGGATGGACGCGCGAGGAAACCGTGGATATTCGATCCGCATAATCGTTCTTTCATTACAATAATGTAAGACGAAAATTGCTTGACGAAGAGCCGTTCAACTTCGCAATTCTCTTTTATCAAAAGAAGGAAAAGTGAATGAAAACCGTCGCAGGATTCGTTGTAACATTGCTTCTGTTAGCATTTGTCATCGCGCCGTCGCGGATGTTGGCGATCCCGCCGCCTCCGCCCAGCTTTTATCCTACCCTCGTTTCGCCGAAGGCTGGACAGATTGTCTATCCCGGACAGAAAATCCGGGTCGAGTGGCAGCGACCGGGTGCGAACCTGGTAAACTGGCCCTCGTATTGTGAAATTGAGCTTTGGCTGTCGCTGGATGGCGGCAGGACCTACACGATCCCGGTTACGCCGTCGATGGATCCGAACGCGACGTTTTTCTATTGGACTGTTCCAAATACGCCTACCAACTCCGCAGTCTTGGACATTCGCTTCGGATGCGAACCCTTTTACCCCGAAGGCTTCCACCCGCAAAATGCATCGCCTTTCGTGATCGCAAGCGCAGGCGGTCAATAGAATTGGCGGCGCGGGCCCAAGCTGCGGCACAGCAGTTTCTCTTTCCCGATAACGCGCGTGCATTTTGTCATGAACGCTTCATGACGAACTTGCGCTCAATCGCATCTATTCTCGAAAGAAGAACCGGAGCCTACGGGGCTCGAACCCGCAACCTCCGCCGTGACAGGGCGGCGCTCTAACCAATTGAGCTAAGGCTCCTCGGGAGGAGATGAAGTGTAGTGGCGCGCTTCTTATGTCGCAACTTTTGAGAACAGTCGGTCGCTGGCATCTGCATTTTGGCCGGGCATTTTGCTGCATTCGCGCCGCTCGTCTGAACGCCAGGGCGTAAAACAAAGGACCGCCCGCCTCGTCACCGTAGAATGTTTGTAACACTCGCTGCTCATTGAGAGTTTTCAGAACACCGATGCGCTATCTCGGTTGAACATTTTGTAACAGCACGGCGTCGAACTTGGAGAGGTTACGCGAGTGAACATTGCGAACGCACCTGATCACAGTATAATAAAACTTGGTTCGGCGGATTGACCCAAACCATAATGAGCGACGAGCGCAGCGAGGGATTCCAGGGAGAGGAAAGGGACTCGGGTCCGGAAAATCTTCTCGATTCATTCGATCACGTGCTCGCTTCTTTGCCTCCCGGCGACCCGGTTCGACACCATCTCTTGAGAATGCGGCCGCAGATTCTCGATCAGCAGGAGACGATGATCGAGGCGCGGCGAATGATTGAAAAGCTCGAAGAGGTGGTCAAAAAAGTAACTTCGCCCGCAAACCGGATTGGCACATTTCTTGGCGCCATTTCAAAGGAGACAGCGCACATAGTGGTCGGCGGCGCGGATTATTACTGCAACGTAGATCCGCGTGTTCAGCTTTCGAAATTAAAAAAGGGAACGCGCGTGCTCGTTAACGAAGCCTTCGTCATCGTGGGCGACCTCGGATTCGAGACCGCCGGTCCGGTGACGAAAATTACCGAGGTAATGGGCAAAGACCGTCTGCGGGTGGGCTCGGAGCACGGATTGCATTCCATGGTGCTGCAGCGTTCCTCGGAACTTGTCCACTCCACATTGAAATCGGGCGACGAAGTTCGCGTTGATTCCAATTACCGCATGGCGTTAGAGATGCTCTCGAGCAAGAAATCGGACGAATATTATCTCGACACGGTTCCGGACTTGCCCTGGGAAAAAGTCGGCGGCCAGGAGGCTGCGCTGCAAGGAATCAAGGACGCAATCGAGCTGCCCCTTTTGCATCCTGATCTTTTCAAGAAATTTCAGCATGCTACGCCGAAAGGTTTTCTCCTTTACGGGCCTCCGGGCTGCGGCAAGACGCTCATCGGCAAGGCAACTGCGTACAATCTGACGAAGCAACTCCGCGAGCAAACCGGCACCGAGATGCACGAATACTTCATGCACGTGAAAGGCCCGGAGATACTCAACATGTGGGTGGGGGAATCGGAACGAATGGTGCGCGAAATTTTTGCCACCGCTCGAGAGAAACGAAAGGAAGGTTTTATGCCGTTCCTTTTCATTGACGAGGCCGAATCTATCCTCGGAACGCGGCGCGCATCGCGGCACTCGAATATTCTTTCCACGCTGGTGCCGATGTTCTGCTCCGAGATGGACGGAATCGGTTCGCTCAATGATGTCGTTATCATCCTCGCGTCCAATCGCGCGGATTTGATCGATCCGGCAATTTTGCGACCCGGTCGGATCGATCGAAAAATTAAAGTCAATCGTCCGGACAAAGCAGGCGCACGCGAAATTTACCGCATTTATTTGACGGACGATCTGCCGTACGATGGCGTGCTGGCGAAAGAAGCGGATGGAATCGGCGCGTCGATCGAGAAATTGATCGAACGATTTGTTGAGTGGCAGTTTGCGCGCCGCGATGAAAATAAATTTTTGGAAGTGACCCTGCGCAGCGGCCGTAAGGAGACTCTTTACCGCAGCGACCTCATTAGCGGCGCCATCATTGCGTCGATTGTCGAGCGTGCGAAAGCAATAGCAATCAAACGAGCCATCGGGACGCAACAGGACGAAGGAATTCGGGAAACGGATTTGCAACTCGCGTTCAACGCCGAGTACGCGGAGAACGACATTTTCCCGGGGACGGATATTACCGAAGACTGGCTCAAGCTGATCGATTACGACCCGGAAAATGTCGTCAAAATCTCGCCCGTAAAGCCAATCTCCGATTCCCGTGCGCGCGCTGCATTTGACGTAATTTGAACCGCGAACGTCCTCCCGTGCTCGTTGGATGTATTGTCATCTCACGCGTTCGCAAACCGTGCGAGGTTGGAAAATAACTGGGATAAAATGAAACGCGTCTTTGGGCTGGAGACGGAATACGGCATCACGCTGAGTGGTGCCGAAAGCGTCGATGTCGTAGCGGAATCGATCGAGTTGGTGCGCCGTTACACCGATCACGGAGCGCTAATGAAATGGGATTATGACCTTGAAGATCCGCACCTCGACGCCCGCGGATTTCGGGCACGCGAGTTACTCCAGGACACCGACGAATCGGCTTATTACGAAATCGATAAGCGCCGTCCGCTTAGTTTCGAGGAGATAAAAAGCGATCTGGTGCTTTCGAACGGCGCCCGTTTTTACAACGATCATGCCCACCCCGAATATTCCACGCCGGAGTGTACAACTCTCCGCCAGATTGTAGCCCAGGATAAGGCCGGCGAACGGATTCTGGCGGAATGCGCGCGGCGCCGGAACCAAAAATTGCCGTCCGGAATTGAGGTCCGACTTTACAAGAACAACACCGACTTTGCCGGCCACAGCTACGGTTGCCATGACAATTACCTGATGACACGCGATATCCCGTGGGATCGCATCGTCACTGGCATCCTGCCGTTTCTTGTGACACGCCAGATTTTCTCGGGTGCGGGAAAAATGGGCATCGAAGGCGAGAGCAGCCAGGGCGATCCGGGAATCTATCAGATTTCACAACGCGCCGATTTTTTCAGCGTGGTGGTGAGCATCGACACCATGAATCGCCGTCCGTTGGTTAACACGCGCGACGAACCGCATGTGGATGCCAGCCGCTACCGTCGATTCCACGTGATTCTTGGCGATTCCAACATGGGCGAATGGGCGACAGCGATGAAGATTGGAACCACCGCGCTGGTCCTCGATTTGATCGAACGCGGAGAGGCCCCACAGCTGGAAATTGCGCAACCAGTAGACGCCAACAGATCGATTAGTCGCGATCAAACTTACGACTGGATCATTGAATTGAAGGATGGGCGCAAAATCTCCGCGATTGATGTGCAACGAATTTATCTGCATGCCGCGTGCAAGCTGTGGCGCAATCCACCAGACGACGAGCACGCATGGATTTTGTCCGAATGGGAAAAGGTCCTCGACGATCTTGAGCGCGATCCGATGTCGGTGCGTGATCGTGTCGATTGGGCGGCGAAAAAGTTTCTGTTAGACGCATTGCAGGAGGAAGAAAAACTCTCCTGGAACGATTCCTGGTTGCAATCGATCGACCTCGAATACCACAATCTCGATCTCGACCGCGGGTTGTACTACGAGCTGTTACGCAAAGGTCTGATGCGGCGCGTGACGAGCGAGGATGAAATAAAGGCCGCAATCTTCAATCCGCCTGGAACCACCCGGGCGTTTTTCCGGGGTCGCGCCGTAGCGCGTTTCAACGACGGGATTTCCTCCATTCAGTGGGACGAAATTGTCTTTACAAACGGCAATTATTCGTATCGCGTCGCTTTGCCTGAAGCCGCCTGGGACAAGCGCCTAGAGGCGCTCAATCATGCCGCCCGCAACGGCAAAGACTTCTCCGAATTCATGCGCGCAATCTCTCAGGTGGGTTGAGTGCCAAATCGCCAATCGGGAAGTAACCGCCTTCACTCCCACTCGATCGTGCTGGGGGGTTTGCTGGAAATGTCGAACACCACGCGGTTGACACCTTTGACTTCGTTGCTGATGCGATTGGAAATGCGAGCCAGAAGTTCGTAGGGAATCCGCACCCAGTCGGCAGTCATGCCGTCCTGGCTTTCAACGATGCGTAACGCAACCGTGCTTTCGTAAGTGCGTTGGTCGCCCATGACGCCGACCGATTGGACCGGGAGCAGAACGGCGAACGATTGCCAGACTTTATAGTACCAATCGGCAGCTTCCATTTCGCTTTGCACAATCGTGTCCGCTTCCCGCAGGATCGATAATCGTTCGGGCGTAACCTCGCCGAGAATGCGAACGGCAAGACCCGGCCCTGGGAAGGGCTGCCGGTAAACAATTTCCTTGGGGAGACCCAGCTGCAGGCCCGCCTGGCGCACCTCGTCCTTGAACAGTTGTCTGACCGGCTCGACCAACTCGAAATGCATTTTCTCCGGCAATCCGCCAACGTTGTGATGGGTCTTGATTACCTGTGCTGGATTGCCCTCGATCGACACGCTCTCGATCACGTCAGGGTAAAGCGTGCCTTGCGCCAAAAACTTGAACTTTCGATGTTCGGCGTTCGGTGCTGGGTCTTCCTTAGCTAATTCCGTCACCGAGTCCTCAAACACGCGGATGAATTCGTTGCCGATGATCTTGCGTTTTTCCTCCGGATCAGTGATCCCGCGTAGTTTCGACAGAAACCGCTCGGACGCGTCAACGTATTTGAGCTTGATATGAAAATTTTCGCCGAACACTCGCTGCACGATTTCTTCCTCGCGCGCCCGCAGGAGTCCGTTGTTAACGAAGATGCACGTAAGTTGGTCGCCGATGGCTTTGTGCAGAAGGGCAGCTGTCACCGAGGAATCAACGCCTCCGCTCAAACCGAGCACGACCCGTTCGTCGCCGACTTGCTTTCTGACGCGGGCGCAAGCTTCCTCGATGAACGAACCCATCGTCCAATCCATTGCGCAGTGGCAGATGTGATAGACGAAATTTTGCAGAACTTCTTTGCCTCGCGGCGTGTGCGCGACTTCAGGGTGAAATTGGAGGCCGTAAATTTTGCGTTTCGGATCTTCCACCGCTGCGAAATCGCAGCCCTCGGTGGTCCCAACAACGCGAAAGCCGTCCGGCAACGCCGTTACTTCGTCGCCATGACTATTCCAAACGTCGAGCTGGCCGCCTAATCCATCGAACAGTTCCGATTCATTTGGGATGTGCAACACTCCGGCGCCATATTCCCGTCGCCCTGTGAACACAACCTTGCCGCCGAGGTGATGAGCCATCAACATGAGCCCATAACAAATTCCCAGGACGGGAAGGCCTAACGAAAAGATTCCCGGATCGAGTTGAGGAGCGCCCTTGTCGTAAACACTGGCCGGTCCGCCCGAAAGAATCAGGCCGTTGGGTTGCAGCGCAGCGATTTCAGCTGCAGGCGTGTCGAAGCGAACAATCTCCGAATATACCTGGCATTCGCGAATGCGGCGCGCAATGACCTGCGTGTATTGTGACCCGAAATCGAGGATGATAATTTTCGAGTGTTTTGGGCGTTCTGAAGTCTTCACACTCTACGGATGCGTTTGTGGTACACTGTGCGCCGCTGCCGGGTCGTCGGGAGGGCGATCCAGTGGCCCAATTGTCCCCTGTCCGGTGACCCCGCGCTCCAACTGCTGTTGTACTTCCTGTGTGGTGCGTTGTTCGAGCGGGTCCGCGCAACCGCACAAGGCCAGCGAAGCGATTGCCAGCAGAATCGAAACGGGCCTCATCCGCGTATCTTATGAAGCGCCGATTTCATTGCAAGAAGGTTGAAGGGTTTGAACAGTAAAAGCGCAACGCTTTCATGTTGAGCGAAGCGAAGGATCTCTGGTTATTGTCCCGGTGCATTCCAGAAGCTAACCAAAGAATTCTTCCTTCCACTTAGAATGACAACGCTCTTGCCGCTTCAACGCTTCAACGCTTCAACGCTTTAACATTTGAACGGTTGTGATTGATTCCGATCTTTTGCTCCAGGGGTACCGACTCGGTGTTTTCCCCATGGCTATGAAAGACAGTTCGATCGAATGGTTTTCGCCGGATCCGCGCGCCATCCTGCCGTTGGAGAATTTTCACGTTCCGCACGCGTTGCGGCGTCTGGCGCGCCGGAAGCAGTTTGAAATCACCATGGACAAAGCGTTCCCGGCTGTGATCCATGCTTGCGCGCAACGAAAAGACACATGGATTAATCATGAAATTATTGAGAGCTACACGCGTTTGCATGAACTCGGCTACGCACATTCCGTCGAAGCCTGGAAAGAGAACACGCTGGCGGGAGGTCTTTACGGAGTCGCAATCGGTGGCGCTTTTTTTGGCGAATCAATGTTTCATCGAATAACCGATGCGTCCAAGATTGCACTCGCCGCGTTGGTGGAACACTTGCGCGCACGCAAATTCGTCCTGCTCGACACCCAATGGCTTACGCCGCACCTGCAACAGTTCGGCGGTATCCAGATTTCGCGGAGCCATTACCTGCGCCTTTTGCGGAGAGCGGTCGATTTGCCGCGAAAATTTCTGTCTAAATGACCGATCGCGGCGCTTTGGACGCCCGGTAGCCAGCGCCCAGCATTGATAGTGCCGGAATCTGACCGATATTACCGGCCTTAGATGGTATCCTGGATTTTAAAGAAAATTTTAGGCTCGAAAAACCAGCGCGAACTCCGGCGTCTCATGCCCACTGTGCGCCGGATCAACGAGTTGGACGAGCAGTTCAAGAACCTGTCGGATGACGAGTTGCGGGCAAAAACTGCAGCTTGGAAGGAAGAGATCGCGAAACTTCCGGACCCGCAGGAGCAGTGGAAAAAACTGGATGAAATTTTGCCGGAAGCGTTCGCTGTGGTGAAGAACGCTGCGCGCAGACTCCAAGCAAAGGGAGAGGCTTTCACCGTATGCGATCAGCCGATGGTCTGGGACATGGTGCATTTCGACGTGCAACTGCTCGGCGGGATCGTTTTGCATAGAGGTCGCATCGCAGAGATGGCGACCGGTGAAGGCAAAACCCTGGTCGCGACGTTACCCCTTTATCTGAATGCACTCACTGGGCGCGGTGCGCACCTGGTTACCGTCAACGATTACCTGGCTCGACGCGACGCGGAATGGATGGGGCAACTTTACAATTTCCTTGGGCTGACGGTCGGCTGCATTCAACACGACCAAGAGCCAGATGAACGTCGCGAGCAATACGCGATGGACATCACCTACGGAACGAACAGCGAGTTCGGTTTTGACTATCTGCGCGACAACGGCATGGCCACCACGCGGGAGCAACAGGTTCAGCGTGGCTATCACTATGCCATTGTCGATGAGGTCGATTCCATTCTCATCGACGAAGCGCGCACGCCGCTCATCATCAGCGGGCCTGCCACGATTTCCACGCACCAGTACGACAAATGGAAACCGTTGATCGAACAGTTGGTGCGCAAGCAGAACATGCTTTGCAACCGGCTCGCCAGTGAAGCGATCGAGAAATTTGAGCAGAGCGATGTGGAAACCGGCGGTCGCCTGATGTTCAAAGTAAAACTCGGTCAGCCTCGCAACAAACAGCTGTTGCGCATGATGGAAGACCCGGACAAGCGTCGCGCGATCGATAAAGCCGAACTTTCGTTCTATCAAGACACGCGCAAGGAAGAGCTCTTCCAGCTAAAAGAAGAACTGTTTTTCACCATCGACGAAAAATCGAACGAAGC
>JBLMXD010000235.1:0-6317 GCA_050257575.1 Alphaproteobacteria bacterium
AACAATATCTTTCCGGTGATTTATCTCGCCCGCCACGGTGAGACAGTCTGGAGCCGCGAAGGCCGGCATACGGGACGCACCGATTTACCGCTGACTCCACAGGGCGAACGCAACGCTCAGCGCTTGGGTGAACGACTCGCCGGACTGGTTTTTGCCAAAGTCCTAACGAGTCCATTGCAGCGAGCCAAACGAACGTGTGAACTGGCGGGCTTCGGAACGGTGGCTGAAGTCGACCCTGATTTGGTCGAATGGAACTACGGCGATTATGAAGGCATTCGCACAAAGGAGATTCGCAAGAAGCGTCCAGATTGGGCATTGTTTCGCGACGGTTGCCCCAATGGAGAATCGCCGGCAGACGTAGCCGCGCGAGCGGACCATGTTATTGTTCGGATACACGAGATCGAAGACAACGTGCTGATTTTCTCCAGCGGCCATTTTCTACGAGTGCTTGCAGCACGCTGGCTCGGCCTCGAACCACTCTTCGGAAAATACCTCATCCTGGACACAGCAAGCCTGAGCATGCTTACCTATGAACACGACTTTTGTGATCCAGCCATCCGGCTCTGGAATGATACCAAGCCGGCGCCAGAGAATTGAGCGGTTCGCTGTAGTTGGGGGCGTCGACCTCCGGCCGGTTTGTGTCAAAAAACGTCGAGCACACGCGCAATCGTAGCGGCTCATCCGAAAGATGAGTTGAACTGCTGTGAACAGGATGTTTCAAACCGCGGATGCAGGGCGCGAAGCGATTCCGTTCAGACAAATGCTTCCGTTCTGGTTTGCCGTTTCAAGTCCGTTAATCGGGACTCTAATAGGTCTGCTGGGAGCGTGTCTTGTTGCGTGGCTCAATACGTGACGACTGCGAAGCGCCATGGGTATTCCACTTGAACCTGTCTCCGGCTCAACAGCCCGGGCAAAGTGGCGCATCCTGGTAGTCGATGACGATCCCAATAACACTCATCTTGTAAAAATTCTCCTCGAAAAATCCGGTCCATATGTGGTGCTCGAGGAAAACTTTGATACCCAGGCTTATCAGGCGGCCTGCAGTTTCAAGCCAGACCTCGTTTTGCTCGACGTGATCATGCAAGGGCTCGACGGCGGCAACGTGGCAGCACAGATTGAAGCAGACAACGAATTGCGAGGGACGCCGATTATTTTTCTTACGGGACTTATCACCAAAGCGGAAGCAAGGGAGGGGCTGCACATCGAGGGACGTCCAGCACTCGCCAAACCGATTAACATTCCCGAATTGATCGAAGCCATTGAAACAGAATTGCATCAGCACTCACACTCCGTGTAACTCTGAAGGCGGCCGGTTGTCGCTAAGCGCGAAAATTTCGCGACCATGGGTCACGAGCCCTCATAGAACGCCATCACGGGAACTGCCTGTCTGATTACTTGGGTACAGAATCCGGAGAAGCCTGCAACCCTGTCGGGACAGGGTGCTTACGGGATTGAACGAAAGCGATGATCTCGGCGAGTTCTTCAGGTGGAATCGTTTTGCCAAAGGCGGGCATGTTGACACCGCCGTTTACGATGCGGATGACAATGTCGCTTTCGGAAAGCTTATCGCCGACATAGGTGAGGTCCGGACCCCGACGGCCCCCGTAGCCGTGGATGAGATGGCAATTGAGGCAGCCTCTGTCGCGAAAAAGTTTTGCGCCATTAAAGACAGGGCCACTAGTGGCGCCAACTATCTTCTCTGGTAGCGGTCGTGGATCAAAATTCGGGGACCACGGCGATTTCGCTCCGGCAATCCAGAGCGAGCCGATCATGATCACACTGAGAAGCACAACCGCGATCGCCCATGGCCGGCGGGATGGCGCGCGTTCCCCACGATTACGGAACAGCGGGGTGAGCAGCAACAGAACGCCGGCCAGCACGGGAGCGAAAACCATGACATATCCTTCGATCTGCGGGGGAATCAACGCCATCAGTGCAAAGTACCAGAGTAGATACCAGTCCGGTCGCGGATCAGCCTTGATAAGGCTGGGATCTGGTGGCTTATCGAGCGCAGGCGGTCCAAAAAAATACGCCAGCAGCGCAATGACGATGATCAAGCCGGTGCCGAAAACGAAATCGCGCCACGCGCCTTCAGGAAAAAACGGATGCCCCGTTTTGCGCATCAATTCTTCATATTCCTCGCGATAAGTCGCCGGATCGACTGGCTTGCCCGCAACTGGTGGCTCGGCGATTCCATGGCGCAGCACAAGCAACAGATGAAAACCGATGAAGAGGAAGATAAGCGCCGGCATGATAAAAACGTGGATCGCGAAAAAGCGGCTTAACGTCGCGCCACCGATCACCGTTCCACCGAGAATGAATTGTGCGAGAAAATCACCGATCAACGGCACGCGTCCGGCCTGCTCAGCGGCGATCACCACAGACCAGGTGGCTGTTTGATCCCAGCGCAACAACTGGCCGGTAAATCCCATCACCAGCGTGAACCCGAGCAGCAACACGCCAGTGACCCAGTTCATCTCGCGCGGGAACTTGTAGGAACCAAACAAGAATGTCTGGGCCATGTGCGCGCCTACCATCAGCACCATGGCCGAAGCCCCGAAGTAATGCATCCCGCGAAGGAACCGTCCAAAGGGCGCCTGGTTGGTTATGAATTGCAGTGTCTCGTACGCCTCCGACGCCGAGGAAACATAGGAAAACGCCAACGCCACACCGGTTACCACCTGCACGATGAAAGCCAGCAACGTGGCACTGCCAAAGACGTACCACCAGCGAGCGTCGTGCGGGACCAGATGTTTCATGGCCGGACCGAACAACGCCGACAGGCCGAGCCTGTCGTCGAGCCAGTGCCACCCGCCGACGAAGAGCCGTTTCATATCGTCGTGGTTATCGGGATCGCCATCGTTTTGATGTGCACCTGTCCGTTTCCAGTCCGGATCTCGTAGCGAATCAGCGGCTTTGGCGGCGGCCCAGCTGCAACGGTTCCGTCGTTGTAATAAACTCCGCCGTGACACGGGCACATGAACAGGTCCGCATCGGGAAGCCAGCGAACCGGGCACCCCATGTGCGTGCAGTTCACTGAAAAAGCGGCGAATTGATCGGCACTCAGCCGGCGAACCCACAGGGCGGTCTTAGAGGTAATACCCGCCCACGGAAGAGGCGACGGATCACTAATCGTAACGTTAACCGTCGTCCCAATCTCAAAATCCGTGATTTTTCCTACCGAGATCCATTTGCCCTGAGTTTTCCGAAAAATCGGCGCGACGATAAAACCGACCAGCGGAAGTCCGAGGATGGCCGCGCAAAAACTAGCGAGTCCGATGCAAAGCTTCTCCAGGAAACCACGGCGGGTAACCTCCTCCGGTGTCAAAGGCTCCTGCGGTAATGACTGATCAGTGGTGATGTCGTTCACGGATAATTTCGTAGATCCATCCTGCAAGCGCGGCTGCGAAAAGGCCAAGCCCGACAGCGAACACCACCCATGAGGTAATCAACCCCCAGAAGATGAACGTGGTTCCCATCGCCAGACCAGCTGGAAAAAAATTAGGACGCGGGAGCGATTCCGCTGGCAATGGTTCCCAGCCTTCGGGCGTAGTTTGCGTCTCGTCGCTCATAAAACTTTCTGCGTTGCTGGCGGAGTGACCACAGGTTGCGCGAACCAGCGTGCAAGTTGCAGAATGATCGCGCTCAGATAAACCAGACACATTGGCACCCACATGAGAAGACCGCCGGTTTGCTGGTCTTTGTCCAGGGTAAAGCCCCAGCTGGTTTGAACCATGTTCAGAATACCCAACTGGTCAGCGACTGGATGCGCGTAGATCGGACATACACGCACCGGCGAGAAAGTGATGAGAATTCCGAGGATGCTGCACGCGACGCATGCGCTAAAAAGATAAAGCACTGCGCCGGGTGGGGAAATTCTTTCCTCTTCGCGCGGCGCAAGAATTTGTCGCCAGAAAATCGCGCCTAACAACAGAAGCGAAAAGACTTGTACCCAGCCGACGAACTTCGAAGAGACCGCGGCGTTACAAAGCGGCCGTGCATGCCACAACCACATTGCGCCAACTCCCGCGATCCACCCGATAAATGGATTTGTTATCAGCGAAGACCGCGAACCGAGCGAGATGGAGCGAGGCAAACTTATCAAAAACAATGCCGGGGCAATCAGCAGCAATAAAATGTGTTGGAGCATGTGTGCGCTAAAGAGATAGCCGTCCGCCAGCGCGTTCAGAGGTGAGACTAACGTCAATATGAAGACGCCGAGTCCCGCGAGCAGATACGCGATCCGGTGATTAAGACCGAACGCCCACACATATGCGAGAAGCGCAGCGCCGCTAAAAACGAGCACTGCCGGATTCCATGACCATGCTGAAGTAAGAAATTGCTGCGTCGTCATCGGATCAAAGGCCAAAGGTAAACGATTGAAAAGACGAACACCCAGACGACGTCGACGAAATGCCAGTACAACCCAACCGGGACAAGTGCATGGAAACGACCGTTCCTGGAACCGCGAGCCCAAGCCAGGCCAAGCACAATCAGCAACGCGAGCAGACCCACACAGACGTGCAAGCCGTGGAACCCGGTCAGCGTGAAAAACGTCGTGGCGAAAAGATCCAAACCAACGCTGACACCGCTCTGAAAGAGGCCCCAATATTCCATTCCCTGCCCCACAATGAAAATGCCTCCGAGCACGATCGTCGCGGCGAGCCACGCTCTCATTTTCCCTGGTTTGTTAGCGCGCAGACCCGCTTCCGATCGCCAGATGGTAAAGCTGCTGGCAAACAAACAGACACTGAAGATTCCCGTCTTCAGCACGTCCAGCTCCTGTGCGCCCGGTCCCCTGCCCGGCGTCGCGTTATAAAAAAGAAACGCGATGATCAGCACAGCGAAGAAGCCCGCTTCGGAAAGGATGAAAGTGATTACGCCCGCTTTGTTTTTGTCCGGCCGAAACGAATCTAGCGCGCCTCTCACCGGGACCTCTGGATCAGCGCGACCGGGGTTTTCAAAATCCCAGAGCGGCCGCCGGCTGCGAATCGGCGGGAGCGCATGGAAATTCTCGTGCGGCGGCGGTGAAGTCGTCGCCCATTCCAGCGTCCATGCCTTCCACGGATTGTCGCCTGCCGGTTTCCCGCGAAACAGACTCGTCACCAAATTCCACACGAAAAGAATGGACGCAGCCGCCATGAAGAACGCGCCAATGGTCGAGACCATGTTCATCCAGGCCCAGCCCGGCAAATCAGGATAGGTGTAAACGCGGCGCGGCATCCCGGACAGTCCGAGCACGTGTTGGATGAAGAAGGTCAGATTGAAGCCGATGACCATCAGCCAAAACGACCATTTGCCCAGACGCTCCGACAGCATTCGGCCGCTCATTTTCGGAATCCAATAATGAAGCGCGCCGAGAATGGCGAAGACGATGAGGCCGACAAAGACGAAGTGAAAATGCGCGACCAGATAATAACTGTTCTTGGTCTGCCAATCGAGCGGCGCGATGGCGTGACTTACGCCGGTCAACCCGCCGCACAAGAATTGCACAAGGGCAGCGATGCAGAAAAGCATCGGGGTATCGAACCGCAGCCTGCCACCCACCATGGTGGCGCTCCAGTTGAAGAGCTTCACGCCAGTCGGCACGGCAATGAGCACGCTCGCGGCTACAAAGAAAAGATCGACCGTGTGCCCGAGCCCGACCGTAAACATGTGGTGCGCCCATACGAGCAGGCTCAACAGGACGATGACCACCGTCGAAGCAGCCACAAACTCGTAACCGAAAATTGGTTTGCGCGAAAAAACCGGAATCACCTCCGATAAGATCGCGAATGCTGGAAGCGCAACGATGTAAACCTCAGGGTGTCCAAAGGCCCAGAAGATGTGTTGCCACATGATCGCCGAGCCGCCAGCGAACGGGAGAAAGAATTGTCCCTGCAGCAGTCGGTCGATCAGCAGCATCACGAGCGCTGCGTTGAGAATTGGCAGCGCCAGAATGACAAGGAAGGAGTTGCAAAAAATCATCCAGGTGAACAACGGAAGCCGGCGCAACGTCATGCCCGGCGCTCGCTGAGTTAAGACGGTGACGATGAAATTGATCCCTGCGCTCACCGACCCGATGCCGAGCACCAACAAGGAGATCGCCCAGTAATCCACTCCGAGCTGCGACGAGAACGGCGTTTCATTCAATGGCGCATAGGCAAACCAGCCCACCGCCGGCGCGCCTCCTGCCAGAAAACTGAAATGCAGCAGGATCCCGCCGAACGGGACCACCCAAAAACCGAACGCGTTCAGGCGCGGGAAAGCCATGTCGCGCGCGCCGATTTGCAGCGGCAGAACATAATTTGCGATCCCAAACAACACCGGCATCGCAA
>JBLMXD010000236.1:0-7111 GCA_050257575.1 Alphaproteobacteria bacterium
GTCTCGGGAGTGATTCCACCATCCACCTCGATGTCGATCTTGTGTTTCAGAGATTGATTCCAAGCTGCCGCGCGCCTGACTTTCTCCATTTGATCGGCACGAAACGGTTGACCGCCAAACCCGGGGTGCACAGTCATTACCAGCAGTATGTCGAAGGTACCAAGGAATCGTTCGGCTAACTCCAATGGTGTTTCGGGATTCAGCGTGAGGCCGGCGCGGCAGCCGCTGTTTCGGATGTGCTCCAGCGTTTTGACCACATCGTGTTTGGCTTCCGGTTCCACGTGAACGGTGATCGAGTTTGCTCCTGCTTTGACGAATCGCGGTACATAGTGCTCGGCATGTTCGATCATGAGATGGACGTCGAGCGGCAGAGTCGTTTCTTTGCGAACCAACCGCACCACATCCGGCCCAAAGGAGATGTTATCGACAAAATGCCCGTCCATGATGTCGCAATGAATCCAATCGGCGCCTGCGGCCTCGACGCGGTGGATTTCCTCGGCGAGCTGCGAGAAATCTGCAGCCAGAATGGATGGAGCGACAATTACTTGTGCCATGGCGTGATGGAGTAATTGAGTATGGAGTAATGGCAAGCTCCTCCGCAAGTTCCAGCATTTCATTACTCTGTCGGTTACTTTAATAGAATACGCTTGACGGCGGCGTGCGGCTTCTCATGTTACGGCGTTTCAGCCGGCCGAATCGCGCCGCGGGAGGGGTCCACTGGATCCGGCTCAGATGTGCGAACGCGTTTCTTTCCAGCTGGACAGTGCTGCTAACAAATAATTCATGTTCAACGGAATTTTCGGCTGGCTATCCAGCGACATCGGGATTGATCTCGGTACAGCCAACACTCTTGTCTACGTAAAAGATCAGGGGATCGTTTTACGTGAGCCATCGGTCGTTGCCGTGCAGGCCGGAACCAACCGCGTGTTGGCCGTCGGTGACGAAGCCAAGCGTATGCTCGGCCGCACGCCGGCGAATATCGTCGCGGTACGTCCGCTCAAGGACGGCGTGATTGCGGACTTTGAAGTCACCGAGGCGATGTTGCGGCATTTCATCACCAAGGTGCACAACCGCCGAGTGCGGGTACGACCGCGCGTAGTTATTGCCGTCCCCTCTGGAATCACCGAAGTGGAAAAGCGCGCAGTGCGTGAATCAGCCACGCATGCTGGGGCACGCGAAGTTTATTTGATCGAAGAACCCATGGCGGCAGCGATCGGTGTGGGTCTTCCAGTACAAGACCCGGCCGGCAACATGATTATCGACATTGGCGGCGGAACAACAGAGGTGGCGATCATTTCGCTTTCCGGAATTGTATTTAGCCGCAGTGTGCGTGTCGCGGGCGACGAATTGGACGAGGCCATCGTTCAATACATGAAACGCGCCTACAATTTGATGGTCGGTGAGCGCACCGCCGAAGAAATTAAGATCAAAATCGGCTCGGCGTATCCGAGTGAAAAGGAAACGAGTGTCGAAGTCAAAGGGCGCGACCTGGTGGCGGGTTTGCCAAAGACGCTCATGATTACCTCTCAGGAAGTGCGCGAAGCCTTACTCGAACCGATCTCGACAATTGTCGATTCGGTGCGGATTACGCTCGAGCGCTGCCCTCCCGAGCTTTCAGCGGATCTTGTTGATCGCGGTCTGGTGCTGGCTGGTGGTGGCGCGTTACTGCGCGGTTTCGACAAACTTTTGAGCGAGGAAACAGGGTTGCCTGTCCACGTTGCTGAAGATCCACTCAGCGCAGTGGCAGAGGGGACAGGCAAATGCCTCAATGAACTTAAGTTTTTGCGTCAGGTCGCCTCAGCGGATCGCCAGTGGCGCTAGGAGCAATCGCGAATTGGCGATTTCCGAGTCTGGATTGATTCGCCTTCTCCGGCTGAATTCTGTCCTTTTTAAGCCGCAGCGGGTGGAAAGGTCACCCGGCATGGCAGGCAATCAACAATCGCGATGAGCCGTACCAATCTCATCGCGTTGCTGATTTTCGGCGCTGTCCTCGGATATTTTCTCAGTTTTGGTCCGGAAACCACGCAGAAATTCAAGTCTGCTGTGTACGGGCTGCTGTCGCCGTTTCTTACTGGTGGATCGGGAATCAAGAAACAGATCACCTCTGTGCGGTCGGGTTTAAAGTCGCTCGACCAGTTGGAGCACGAGAATGCAGCGCTGCAGGTAGAAAACCGGGAGCTGCGCGCGACCAACCAGGGCTTGCGCGATGTTGAGCATGAGGTGAATCGTCTGCGCCACGCCCTGAACTACCGTGAACGCTCGGTCTTCAAGTTAGTCGCCGCTGAAGTGATCGCCCGCGAATCTTCCAGTTGGTGGCGAACAGTGACAATCAACCGTGGTAAGAGAGATGCCGTTGAAACGGACATGCCGGTGGTGACCGATGTGGGTCTTGTTGGAAAAACGACCACCGTTAGCGACACAATCTCAGTCGTCTTGTTGATTTCCGATGAAAACTGCCGCGTGGCTGTGTCTGTGGAAGGCAGCCGCGAGCAGGGCATCGTTTCGGGCGAGCGCGTGACCGGCGGACTCACTCCGCGTTTGGACTTGAATTTCTTGTCAAAGCAGGCCGACCTCAAACCGGGGCAGAAAGTTTATACTTCCGGCGTGGGCGGGGTTTTCCCCTCGGGCTTGCTAATTGGAGCTGTAAAAACTTTTCACGTCCGCGAATTGGATGCGCAGGCGCAGCTCACCCCAGCTGTCGATCTTTCTCATCTTGAGGACGTATTCGTTGTGACTGGAAGAAGATGATTTTTTTTGGCTGTCTATTGATACTGGTTTTGGTCGCGCAGATCGCCGAGCTTTTCATCCCGGCGCTGCCGTGGCTCTACAATGCCCACGTTTACATTGTCCCCGTCATTGTTTTTTACGGCGCAATGGCATTGCCATTTCCGCTGATGCTTGCCCTGGCCTTCTTCGCCGGGGTTTTGCTCGACGCGCTTACTGTTCAGGTGATCGGCGGTAAGGTTGAAATTTCAGCCGGATCGTCGATACTCCTCTACGGTGTGCTAGCGGGAATAATGCATGGCTTGCGACCGCTCTTTGCCCGTGGGCGATGGGAAGTGCATTGTATCTTGAGCGGCGTTTTCACATCGCTGATAGTTCTCGCACAATATCTCATGATCACTTTTCGCCGGGGCTCGCTTGTTTTTACTCCTGAAATTTGGTGGCAGATCGCCGGGCCGGGTCTTGTCGCCATGGCGATCGCGCCGATTTTTTTCTGGGGTCTGCAATGGCTCGGACATATGACCGCCTATTCGTACGGTCCTGAAGGGGGACGGGCAGAATGAGCAAACGCCGTTTGAGCTCGCGTCTACGCATCCAATTCCTTGGGCTCTTTATGCTCTTGGGCATTGGCTCACTTGGTCTTCGACTTTGGTGGATTCAGGTGGCGCACGGCGCGGAATGGACGGCGCAGATTCGAGGCAGCTCGCAAGCCACCGTGCGTATTCCTTCGGTACGCGGCGAGATCAAAGATCGCAACGGCGTCAGCCTCGTTCAGAACAGGGCCAGCTACGAAGTCGATTTCTATCTGCCAGAGATGGTCAAGGGGTACCGCGAACGCTTCGGTTCTCCGCCGACAACTGAATACAGGGCGACCATCAGCGGGATGCCGAAAGATTTAAAGGAGCCGGACATAATCAAGATTGTTAATAATGGCATCGTTCCGCGTCTCAACGAGCTGGATTTGGCGCGCGATTACAACGCCAGCAAGCTGCAACGACATTTCCGGAACGACACGGAAGTCCCGTTTTCTTACATCAAAGACATCGATTTTCCGACGATGGCAAAGTTTGCCGAACACGATGTTGGGTTGCCCGGTGTGGACCTCGCTATCAAACCGGTGCGCTCTTATGTCTACGGCGCACTTGGCGCCCACGTTCTAGGCTACGTCGGTGCGCCCGATGACATCGATAAGGAAGAAGCCAAGAAATTCACATTCTATCAAGCGGACGTCGAAGGAAAATCGAACATTGAGAAAGCGATGGACGAATACTTGCGTGGCAAACCCGGTACGCGGTACCTGCGGCGTAATGCAAAGGGCACGATTGACGGAATCCTGCGGGAAGATCCTCCTCAACAGGGCGCAAATGTTTATCTGACCATCGATGCTCGCATCCAGGCTATTACAGAGGAAGCGTTGCGATCGGTCGGGCGCGGAGCTGCGGTCGTCGTCGATCCGAACAATGGCGAAATCCTCGCCATGGCTTCTGTGCCGTCATTCGATCCGAACACTTTTGTCCCGAGCATCAAAGCAAAAGATTGGGCGGCACTGCAGAAAGATGAAGCCAATCCCCTGATCAACCGGGCCGTGAGCGGGTTTCCTCCCGGTTCGACATTTAAGCTGATTACCTCCCTGGCGGGACTGCGTCGCGGTTTGGCGAAAACGAGATTCACTTGCAGCGGCGGGGTTCAGTATGGCGATCATTATTTCCAGTGCTGGATATCTGAGAAACATGGTTCGCACGGGACGCTCTCGCTGCCGGATGCGATCAAAGTGTCGTGTAACGCCTTCTTCTATCAATACGGTAACGCTGCAGGCATCGATTCGATCGATCGAGTGGGTGAGCTGTTGGGTTTGGGGAAACCTTCCGGACTGAACCTGACTGGCGAACAGCCTGGCGTGCTGCCGGGGCCGGACTGGTTACGAATTTATTATCCTCAGGAAAGATGGTCGCAGGCGTATACGGCAAACGTGTCTATCGGTCAGGGTTACGATCTATGCACGCCACTGCAAATGGCCATGGCCTATTCAACCATTGCTAATCGCGGCATTTCCTATTACCCGCGCCTGGTGAAGAAGGTGCTCAATCAGGATGGTACACCAGTGTTGGACGAAGACGGAAAGATCGCCGTGCCGGATCAGCCCAAAGTGCATGCCGATTTCCGCACTGAAGTCTCGCCGGCGGACATCGAATTAGAGCGGCGCGGGTTTTGGAATGTCGTCAACGCCGACGGCGGAACGGGAGGTCGGGCGCGTTTGCCGAATGTGCAGGTTGCGGGAAAAACCGGCACGGCGCAGGCCAAATACAAGGGCAGGGAAGATACTATTTCCTGGTTCGTTTGTTGGGCCCCGTTCGACAATCCAAAATATACCATCGCCGTGATGGTGCAGGGTGGGGAGCACGGTGGTAGCGTTGCGTGTCCGATCGCCGCGCGGATCATGGAACGTTCGCTGGCGATGGACGAGGGAAAATTCGACGCCCAGGTTGCGTGGCTTCCTCCGGCGCACAAGGCCAATCCATTTCAAATGATTAAGGATGTTACTTTCCGCGATTCGGGGCTGAACACTGGCGGCAGTGATGACGAGAATGCCAATGCCTCGCAAGGCGCAGATGTCCAAATGGCAAGCGCCGGGGGTGATCCCGACGTTGAACCCGAAGCCGATTCACAGGGGAGAGTAGCGCGGCGAGCGGCTTCCGCCGCTCGTGCGGTCCCTGTGGCGGCGCCCCAGCGCCCGCGCAACTTTTTTGAGCGGCTCTTCGGAGTCAAACGCCAGCCGGCGCCACCTCCACCGCCGCCCAGCCGCAAACGCGGAACGCAACGATGAATTCCCGGTCGGAATCGCTATTCCAGGTCGTCTCAGCAGTTCGGCCAATGACCGGGCAACCACTTCAATTTTATGATAGAAAAGGTAAGAAAAATTTTGGGTCTTCCTTCACGCAAGACCGGCAACAAGCTCATATTAAGCGTGGAGAAACTCGAGACCCGTGTGGCTTTGCTCGAGGGCGGCCGGCTCGAAGAATACAGCGTCGAGCGTAAGAGCTCGCGCAACATTGTAGGCAGCGTTTACAAGGGTAAGGTCAAAAACATCGAGATGGGTTTGAAGGCGATGTTTGTTGACATCGGTTTCGAAAAAAACGCCTTCCTTCATTTCTGGGACGCGATACCGGCGGCGCTCGACAGTGGCGTTGAAGAAATCGACAGGCGCGCAAGCAAGCGGCCGCGAAAGCGGATAACGGTAAAAGACATTCCGGGCATCTACCCGGTTGGTTCGGACGTGATCGTGCAGGTTACCAAAGGACCAATTGGCACCAAGGGCCCTCGCGTCACAACCAATCTGAGTTTTGCCGGGAGATATTTGGTTCTGATGCCATTCAGCGATCGCAGCGGTATCTCGCGCAAAATCGAATCGCCAAAGGAACGCGAGCGGCTCCGCAAGATTTTGCGCCAACTGGATATTCCTGATGGCGTCGGCGTTATTATCCGCACGGTTGGAGAAGGTCAGCGGGCCAGGTATTTCGTGCGCGATCTGCGCGTGCTTCTTGATCAATGGGAAAAAGTCGATCAAGCCATTCGGGACAATCCGGCGCCGTGTCGCTTGTTCGAGGAACCCGATTTGGTTGAACGGACAGTGCGCGACTTTCTCACGGAAGAAATTAGCGAAATCCTTTGCGACGACCAGGTGGCGACGGATCGGATGATCGAGATGGTCGGTCTAATCTCGAGGCGTGCGCGAAACCGTGTCCGATACTATGACGGCGCGACGCCGATTTTTGAAACTCAGGGCGTTCAGAAGCAGATCGATGATGCATTTCATCGCCAGGTCTGGCTGAAGTGCGGTGGCTACATTGTCATCGACGAGACTGAAGCGTTGGTAGCGATCGACGTGAACACCGGGCGCAACAAAGGGGGGCGCGACGTTGAGAGAACGATCCTTCAAACCAATCTGGAAGCCGCCGACGAGATCGCACGCCAGCTTCGGTTACGTAACATCGGCGGATTGATCATCGCGGATTTTATCGACATGAAAAGCCGCAAAGATCAGCAGGCTGTTTATGCGTTGATGAAAGAGCGGCTCAAGGGTGATAAGGCGAGAACACATGTGCTCCCCATTTCGCAGCTCGGATTGATGGAGATGACGCGACAAAGGGCGCAGGAAAGCCTCAGCGATACGATTTATGAAAATTGTCCCTACTGCGGCGGACGGGGAGTAGTAAAAACCACCATGACCACGAGCGTGGAATTACATAGGACGCTTAATACTGTGATGCGCAAATATCAGGACTCTATCCATGATATCCGGGTAATCCTGAATCCTGATGTTTTGAAACGATTGAAAGAGGAAGACGAAGAGCTGCTCGTAGAGCTGGAGCGCCGTTATGCTGGTCGC
>JBLMXD010000237.1:0-4422 GCA_050257575.1 Alphaproteobacteria bacterium
AAACCCATGGGACTTGGTGTGTGTGTTAAAGCCACCAGACCGCAGGAATGTAACGCCGCCACAAGTAATCCCGTGGCAATGCCGACTGACTCAAGCGCATAATACGTAGGCGACCGTGTTCCATCCGGGAGGATTCGAAATGGCTGGGCGAAGACGGCAATCAGCCAGGGAGCTGTTTCCAGAAACGGCTTGTGCCAGTCGGTCCCCAGCGCAGCCAGCGCCTCCAGCCAGGCTTTCGGCGCCCGGTGTTCATAAAACTCTTGCTCCTCCGCCTCGGCAGCAATGCGGATCTCATGCTTCACTTTCGGGTCGTTCACTGCCACAAAATGCCACGGTTGCAGATTTGCACCGCTCGGCGCCGTTCCCGCGGTACGAATGCAATTTTCAATTACTTCGCGTGGCACGGGTCGATCGGAAAATTCGCGAATCGTTCGCCTTCGCTGCATCAGCTGAAAAAAATCCCGTGCGCGCTTAATCACTTCTTCATCAGGGCGACGCTCAATTTCCGGTGCGGGAATGAATCGTGGAGTCTTATTCATTAAAGGAACGGATCGAGCGATTTCGGGCTCGCGCGAACGGCACTCTGAAAACGCGCGAAGGCGCGAATTCCCGTAAGAATTTTCAAACCGACCACGATTGTGTGGAAGCGGGAATTATGCCCAGGCATGGCTCGCTATTTCCAACAGCGAGCCTGCCTCGCAACAGCCTTCACCTGATCGAAAACGTACCCAGTCAAAGTCCTCGTCTACCCTGAATCAGGTTAATAATGAGGACGATGACAGCAATTACGAGCAGTAGATGAATCAAACTGCCGCCAACGTGGCCGAGTAAACCGAGCAGCCAAAGCACAAGCAGGATGACAATTATGGTCCACAGCATGGGGTACTCCTTTCCCGTTGAGTTAAATATTGATCGGTATTTATCCCGGGGATCGTCCATTCGCCAAGCCTTTTCGGAACACGATTTGAATAATTGTCGCTCTGCATCGGTTCACAAAGCGCACCGATTACCCATGCGAACAACGCGCGGATCGTCAGGTCCGCGCGAAACGAACTCGGAGAATTCGTCGGGATGCAAAATTCCAGCGAGAATTTCCAAACTATCGACAATCCGTGGACCCGGCCGGGAGAAGTAGGCACTCGCATTTGCGAGGAAGATTTCGCCGTTACGCACGGCGGGAATTGAATCGAACCGAGGAAACTTCCTGAGCAATTCGTAATCACGCCGGGCGCGGCCGACATTATAACCGCAAAGGGCAAGTACGATAAGTTCCGGACGCGTATCCAGGACTTGCTGCCAATCCAATTCTTCTGACGGCTGATACTTTTGGCCTAACGGATCGTAGCCGCCTGCAATCTCTACCAGTTCCGGTCCCCAGTGGCCCGAACAAAAGGGTGGATCAACCCATTCCATCAGGAAACAACGTCGCCGCTCCGAAATTCTTGCCGCTCGGTCCCGAACATTGTCAACACGCTCAGACAAATTGACGATCAACTTCTCGCCGCGCTTCGGTACGTCGCATGTTTCGGCCACATGCCGAATGTCTTCGAAGATGTCGCTTAGACCTGACGGCTCAAGATTCAGGACTCGAGGCGGCCCCGGCAGTGTTTCCGCCAGCTTCGCAACAGTGCCGTAACCGACTGCACAAACGTCACAAAGTTTCTGAGTAAGGATTACATCGGGTCTGAGCTCACGAAGCAGTGGTTCGTCGATCGCGTAAATCGTGCCGCTTTCTCGCAAAGAGCGCCGTACCCATTCATCGACTTCGTGACTGGTCAGGCCTGCATTGTTAATCGCAAAATGGGTGACACGCGGGCGGTCATTCGCTTCTTCGGGAGAATCGCATTCGTGCGAGACCCCCACGACCTCCTCCATAAGCCCAAGCGCGCCGACTATTTCAGTCGCTGCAGGCAACAACGAAATGATACGCATTGCCCATCACCACACACTTTGCCGAATTAAGAGTAATGCGACGCCGAACCGCAACCGCCGTTACGAGTTCACTTCATCGGCATCCGGATCGATAACCGCCAAATCAAGAATCAGGTGATCAGTGCTGCCGCTGAAAACGCGAGGAAAGTGATCACAATGATCAAACAACACACGGCACTTTTTTCCACGAATGGCCCTTCAAATTCATCCTCTGCGCAGCAGTGCTCACTGTTGGCAAATTGTTCAACTGCAGGATCAGTCGCAATTTTCATATGAGAACATTCGCACCCATGCGCACTAAGCGCTGCGCGCAAAAAGTTACACGCCTGTTACTCCGTTAATGAGACCGCCTTGACCGCTCTATGTCGTTCCTGCTAAGCCGATGCTGTGAAACGGCTTCTTTGGATCGATATCTCCAAGGCGCTGGCAATTCTCTTCGTCGTCTATTTTCACTTTTTCACCACCTACTTCGAGCATGGCGTGCTTCCACCGGCTGACTGGAGCAATCTCGCCACGAGCGCGCTCACCATCCTGCAATCGATATGGTTAAAAATCTCGGGCCTCGGATTCCATGCAGTTGGCGTGTTCATCATCCTGAGTGGCTGGACCCTGATGCAATCGACCGCGCGTCGCGCTGAAAAGGGCGGGATGCACTGGGGCGGGTGGTATTGGGCGCGCTTTTTGCGCTTATACCCGATGTACTGGGTCGCGCACCTGGTTTATCTCATTTCCCCTTTTGTCGCGCGACTGGAACCGGTGGACGATCGGATCATCCTGAGTCTGCTCGGTCTCCGGTTCATCGATATCCAGATGAACTTCATGTACCTGAACGCGGCGTGGTGGTATTTCTCCATGCTGATTCAGTTCTATTTGATCTTTCCCCTCCTCTTCTGGACGGCGCGCCGCGTTGGACCATGGTGGTTTCTGTTAATCGGCTGTGCTACTGGATTTTTTGCCCGTTACGTGTTGCTCGTCCTCTGGCCGCAAGATGGCTTGTGGGTTCTCGGCGGATTCGCGATTTGCCGGTTGCCGGAGTTTGCCCTGGGGATGTCGTTGGCAATGTGGCATGCGAAATCGCCTGAACGCATGGACCAATTTCTCCTTCGCGGCGCGGGTTTTGTACTCGGGTTAATCCTCTACCCTGCGGCGCTGCAACTTTATCACGGTCGTTACCCCTACATCTTTGTCGATTTCGCTACCGGCGGGTGTTGCATGCTGGAAATTGTGGGCATTGCCGGGTTGATTTCGCTGTTCAACGCCCCAGCCAAACTGTTTGGACTGGTGGGACTCTATTCCTACGGGCTGTATCTCACGCATCAGCCGTACGTGATCTGGCTCGGTCTTCGCATACGCGAGGTACCAGTCTGGGCATTTCTGTTGATTTGTATCCCGGTAATAGTTGTGCTCAGTGCCTGGGGCATGCTTCTGGAAAAAGGAACTAACACGCTCGTAAACCGGCTCACATCAGCTAAGAAGAAGGCTGCGCCTTAGCAAGGCGACACAACCCCGCACGTGCAAGCAACGTAATGCTTCAGAAGCTTGATACGATCGAATCTTGTTATCGCGCGACGATTCCCTGCAGGCTGGTAGGAAGCCCATTAACAACTCCCGCCGGCCGAAGAGTCGTCCCGCTAACGCGGAAAATCAGCACTTTTCCATTGGCTGAATCCTCCACATAAAGGGACCTGTTATCCCTGGAGAGCGCCATATCGATAGGGGCGCTCCCGGGTTCACTCGCAGCTACGGGATGAAGCAGGTTCAACACGCCATTTGCAGCCGTCTGATACGACGACAAATTCCCGCTTGGGGTATTTGACACAAAGGTGTGTCCTACTCTCGTGACCGCGATCCAGCACGTGGCCGCCTGGCCATCCTGAACAATGGCGCTGATGGGCTGGAGCATGTCGTCATCAGTCAGACGGTACGTCGAAACGGCGGCGCTGGCTGCTTCGGTAACGGCCACAACCTGATTTCTAGTAAACACGAAGCCGAACGGAACCATACCAGCTGAAGGCTGGGTGGTTGTGTTAGTCACCAAGCCATCGTCTCCGATGTCGAAGATATCAATCTGGTTGGTACCCCCCTCGGTAACAAGCAACCGCGAGCCATCGGGACTGAACCTGATATCGTGAGGATCAGCAGACGCGCCACCCGGGAGATCTACGGTAGAACCCGCAATTGGTGTAAGCGTACCGCTCCCATCGACCGTGAATCCGCTGATATTGGGTGTTCCATGAGCGTTAAGCACATAAACGAGATCGCCGCGCAACGCGACACTATTGGGGAATTCGCCTCCCGAGGAAACTATGCTCACCATGTTGAATCCCCCGTCTACCGTAAGTGACGAAAGCTGGTCGCTTCCAGCGTTTACGGCGAGTAACAAACTGCCGTCGCCATTTGCCACAAGGGCATCCGCCGATGCGAGTGGATCCACTGCTCCGGCACTACCCAAACCCCCGGTTGCAACCTCGTCGACCATGGTCAATTGCC
>JBLMXD010000238.1:0-8965 GCA_050257575.1 Alphaproteobacteria bacterium
TCCAGACCGGCTTTCAGCGGCTGCAGTTCACACCCGATTTGCTGCCGGCGGACTTGATCGGCACCCTTATTTACAATCCACGCACCGGCGAATTTTCCACCAAACTCGGTCCGATCTTTTCCAATTTGATCCTGGCCGACGAAATCAATCGCGCGCCGGCCAAGGTCCAGAGCGCGCTTCTTGAAGCGATGCAGGAACGCCAGGTCACTCTTGGTGAACAGACCTATCCCCTCCCCGATCCTTTCCTGGTCCTTGCCACACAAAACCCCATCGAGCAGGAAGGCACATACCAACTGCCGGAAGCGCAACTCGATCGTTTCATGTTCAAGTTGAATATCGGCTACCCGCATAAACGCGAGGAACGAAGCATCCTCGATTTGATGGCGACCTCCGCGCCTGACTTGCGAGTCAATCCTGTTGTCGAACCGAAGCAAATCATCGCTGCGCGCGAAGTCGTTAACAACATCTACATAGACGACCGTGTGAAGGATTACATCGTGGACGTGGTCTGGGCGACACGGGAACCCGCCGCATACAATCTGCGACTTGAAGGATTGATTCGATACGGCGCCTCACCGCGTGCCACAATTTATCTCGCGCTTGGCGCGCGCGCTCACGCGTTCCTGAATGGACGCGGCTACGTGACGCCGCAGGACGTGAAAAGCATCGGCCCAGACGTGTTGCGGCATCGCATCATCGTCAGCTACGAAGCTGAGGCGGAAACAGTGACCAGTGAGACGATCATCGAGCGAATCTTTGCCGGACTGCCTGTGCCGTGATGTCGTCCCCCAGTAGTTCCGAACGAAGCCGAGGAATCCCGTGGCTTAAATCAAAAGCAGTGAAGCGGGAGCCGTCGACTCCTCCCGCCTCAAAGCGATCTGCTCGCGACGACGAGCGCGCTGAAAAAACGAGCGAGATTCTCAAGAAGATCAGAACACTTGAGATCAAAACACGCGGCCTGGTGGAGACCGCGTTCGCGGGCGATTACCACAGTGTCTTCAAAGGTCGCGGAATGAATTTTGATGAGGTGCGCGAATATCAGCCCGGAGATGAAATCCGCGCAATTGATTGGAACGTTACCGCGCGCATGGGGAACGCGTTCGTGAAGAAATTTACCGAAGAACGCGAACTGACCGTAATGCTGGTCGTGGACGTGAGCGCATCCGGAAGTTTTGGCAGCACAACGCAATCAAAGCGCGAATTGGCTGCCGAGGTTGCCTGCCTGCTCGCCTTCAGCGCAATAAGAAACAACGACAAAGTAGGCTTGCTGCTCTTCACCGATAGAGTCGAGCTTTTTATCCCGCCCAAGAAAGGCCGCTCGCATACACTGCGTATTATTCGTGAGATTTTGTTCTTCGAACCAGAGGGACGCGGTACCGACCCCGGGTTCGCTCTCGACCACCTGAACAAGATTGTCACCCGTCGCGCTGTTGTTTTTTTCATTTCGGATTTTCAAGCACCGGATTTCTCGCGAGCGCTGGCGGTGAGCGGACGGCGGCACGATTTCGTGGCGATTCAAATCCAGGACGAACGCGAAAGATCGTTGCCGAACATCGGCATTATTACCCTCGAGGACGCCGAGACTGGAGACCAGATCGAGATCAATACGGCCGATCGCAAAATGCGGGCGCTCTTTACGGATGTGGCCAATGAACACGAAACAGATCTTTCCCGAACGCTCCGGAAGAACAATATTGATGCAATTACGCTGCAAACAGGCAGGGACTATCTACCGGCGTTGCGCTCGTTCTTCAAACAACGCGAGCGTCGGCTCGGAGTGCGCTAAGCAGGTGGGAGTATTGGAGTAACGGAGAGGTGAAATGAACGCCACTTTCAACAAACCGCTGCGTCACTATTCGATCACTCCCGTGTGGTTCGTCCTTGCGGAGGAGTTCCACGACATTGCGCCGCCCGTGGATTATTCGCTGATTCCGCCCTGGCTGGTATTTGTGATCGCGTTCGTTGTGCTGTCACTTTTCGGTCTGGCCGCGTGGTGGCTCATACGCCGGCAAAAACCGCAACCACCTCCCAAACCACCGAGGGAAATCGCGCTGGGCGAGCTTGAACATATTCGCCTCGAAATAGAAAACATGAGTCCGTATCAGTTCAGTATTCGCGTATCCGACATTTTGAGACGGTACGTAACGCAGCAGTACGGATTGCCGGCAACGCGACAAACTTCGATAGAATTTCTGACGGCAGCCGCAAAGGCGCCTTCATTTTCGGCAGACGAAAAATCGCTGCTTGAGGATTTTTTAAATCGCTGCGACCTGATCAAGTTCGGCAGGTACGACGCTAGCGTGTCTGACAGCGAATTGTTGCTGGAAGAGGCAATTCGTTTTGTCCAAGGAGGACAGCTCGCGACTGTTTAATCGAGAGATGCCTCGAATTCGCTCGACATGACAAATTTATTTGAATCGTGGTCAAACAGCGCATTGACGTTTGCGCACCCCTGGCTGCTCTTGCTGCTGCTGGCCGTCCCGTTGCTTGCATGGTTACGCGGGAAGAGCGGTCCAGCCGCGGCCCTGACCTATTCTTCCACAGCGAATCTGCGTGCGATCGGGAAAAAAAGTGCGGCGCGCGTCGGAAAACTTTTACGAACCCTACTACTCGCGTCGCTTGCGATCTTCGTGGTCGCGCTTGCTCGTCCGCAACTCGGCAAGAGCCTGACTCAAATCGAGGCTAGCGGCATCGATATCATGCTCGTGCTGGACGTTTCCGGTTCGATGCTGACAAAAGATTTTACCATTGGCGGCCAGGAAGCCACGCGCGTCGATGCGATTCGCGAGGTCACACGAAAGTTTATCGAACAGCGGCCGAATGATCGCATCGGGATCATTGCATTTGCTGGCCGTCCTTATGTCGTGAGCCCCATGACATTGGACCATGATTGGCTGCTGCAAAACCTGGATCGGGTCAAGATTGGCCTCGTCGAAGACGGCACCGCAATTGGGTCGGCGATGGCTGCGGCTGCTAATCGTCTGAATGATAAGAAGTCCAAAAGCCGCGTGCTCGTGTTGTTAACTGATGGCGAGAACAATGCGGGTAAGATTCCGCCGAAGACAGCCGCCGAAGCAGTGAAAGCGCTAAAGATTCACTTTTATTCCATCGGCGCGGGAATCAATGGAATTGCGCCTGCGCCAATTTTCACCAGTCGCGGTCCGTTAACCGATGCATTGGGGAACATCCTCTACGAAAATCAACCCGTGCAGTTTAACGAGAGCGGCCTGAGAGAGGTGACAAAGATTGCCGACGGCAAATTTTTTCGAGCTACGGACACCAAGTCGCTGGAACAGATTTTTGGCGATATCGACAAGCTGGAGAAATCGACGGTCAGCGTGAAAAAATATCAGCAATACCGCGACCTGTTCCCGCTGTGTCTTATGGGCGGTTGCGGCCTGTTGCTGGCACAAATTCTTTTGTCGCAAACGATTTGGAAAAAATTGCCATGACCTTTGGTGCACCAATATGGCTTTGGGGATTGTTAGTGATCCCGCTTCTGATTGCGCTCTTTCTGCGCGCTGAGAATCGCGGCCTCAAGCGGCTCCAGGAGTTTGTTTCTGCGCGGCTTCTCCCGCAGCTGGCTGGGACGGTCAATCGACCGCGTCGCATCATAAGATTTGGTTTGCAGTTGCTTGGACTCGCGCTGGCAATCGTCAGCCTGGCGCAACCGCGCTGGGGTTACACGTTTCAGGACGTAAAACGGAAAGGACTCGATTTGCTAGTCGCCGTGGACACATCGCGTAGCATGCTGTCCAATGACGTCCAGCCAAACCGGCTCGAGCGGGTCAAATTGGCAATTCAGGATTTGGTCAACGAGCTACAGGGCGACCGCGTTGGCCTGATTGCGTTTGCCGGACGGGCTTTCCTGCAAGCCCCCCTGACGATTGATTACGATGCCGTCGTCGAGGCGGTGAATGATCTCGATACGAAAACGATTCCCGAAGGCGGCACCAATATTTCGAGCGCTATCACCCTTGCTACTCAGAGCTTCGGCAAAAGCGCAATGGGGAATCGCGCGCTGATTATCTTTACTGACGGCGAGGAACTAAGTGGTGACGCCGTGAAAACGGCCAAAGCTGCAGCAGACGCCGGGGTGCGGATATTCACCGTCGGTGTCGGGACACCGCAGGGTTCGCTCATTCCGATCACTGGAGACAGCGGCGAAACAAGCTTCGTCAAGGATTCAGCTGGTCAGGTAGTGAAATCAAAGCTGGATGACAAGCGTTTGCGCGAAGTCGCCGAGGCGACCGGAGGGTTCTATGTGCATCTGGAAAACGGACCGCGCACCATGGAACAAATTCAAAATGAAGGTCTGGCAAAAATGCAGGCTGCCGAGATGGACGTGCGATTGTCGCGCCGGCCGATTGAACGCTATGAGTGGCCGCTCGGCGCCGCGTTGATCGTTCTCGCTTTCTCCATCTTGATTCCCGAACGGAAATTGGCCACGGGACGGATCCGGCGGGCCAAACGCGTGCGTGACCGCGGCCATACTCCCGCTCCCGCAGAGGCGGTAGCTGCAGCGGCAATTATCTTGATCTTTCTGGGCACATCTGCTTTTGCGAGTGCGCCGGGGGTCGATGCTTATCAACAAGGAAAATTTGAGGACGCCTACAAAGAATTTCAGGAAACGTTGAAATCCAATCCCCAGTCCCGGGCCGAGGATGAGCTGCAGTTCGATACGGGTACCGCGGCTTACAAATTGAAGGATTACAACAAAGCGCTTGAATCATTCAGTCAGGCGTTGCTCACGCCTGATACGGGTTTGCAAAGCAAGGGACATTACAATCTCGGTAATACGCTGTATCAGCGAGGCGAAATGCAGAAAAACGAGGAGAAGAAACTAAGCGACTGGACGAACGCCCTCGATCACTACGAGCAAACCCTCAAACTCGACCCCCAAAACAAGGAGGCGAAGGAGAACTACGAATACGTCAAGAGGAAGATCGACGAGTTAAAAAACAAAAAGCAACAGCAGCAACAACAACAGCCGTCTCCTTCCCCGAGCCCTCCGCAAAAAGACAAACAAAAGAACCAGGATCAGCAAAAAAATCAGCAGAACCAGGATCAACAGCAACAGCAAAAAAATCAACAGCAGGACAAGCAGCAGCAGCAGCAGCAGCAGCAGCAGCAGCAACAACAACAACAGCAGCAGCAGAGCCAAAGCCAGCAAAACCAAAAGGACCAGCAACAGCAACAACAGCAGTCACAGAATCAGCAGACGCAAAACCAGTCGGGCAACGAAAAGGAACAGAAGGAGCAACAGCAAAAAGATCAATCCCAGGCGAAGAACGAGCCCCAAAAGAAACAGCAGCAGCAACCCGGTCAGACTCCGTCTCCTTCCCCTGGGGGACAAAACCAGCAGGAAAATCAGCCCTCGCCATCGCCGGGCAAACAACAAGCTGAGCAGTCACCGAGTCCCGGCGAAGGAGAAAACCAAAGCCCGTCGCCGTCACCTGGTGAAGGAGAAGGCGAAAACACTTCCCCTACCCCTGCGGAATCGCCGCAAAAGAAATTCGCCGGCGAAGTGAAAGGCGCCGGAGGAGATACTTCACAAAAACCTCCCGAGAAGAACGAGCAAGCCGCCGCCGAAGCCGAGCAGGAGAAAGATGGCCAGATGAGTGAACGCCAGGCGCTGGCACTCCTTGAATCGATGAAGGACGAAGAGGCGAAGGTGCGACTTGATGAACGCAAAGTAACCCGTCGTGTCTATAACGATTGGTAGGCTGGCGTTTGAGAGTGGATGGTTAATGTTTGATTGAACATGGGACGCGCATTCCTAATTGGATTTACGGTTGCAATTCTCACTGCGGGTTTTGTATTCGCCGATCCGCCCAACGTCACCGCTGTATTGAGCAATGCCGAAACTATGGTGGGCGAAACGGTGGAGCTGCAAATCAAGGTAACTGGTCCCGGCGACGCGCGGCCGCCGGAAGAGATTTCAATCGATGGTCTGGAGATTCATTCCACCGGAACATCGCGCCAATTCGAAATCCATAACTTCGCGACCAGCTCGAGTGTTACCTACAATTATACGATTCTTCCGCTAAAAGCCGGACGATTCACGATTCCGCCGCAGACTGTTCGGGCCGGCGGCCAGCTTCTGAGGACGCCGGAACTCGTGTTGAATGTCGCCGATTCACCCAACCGGCAGACGACGACGCAGCAAAGTCGCAGTTCGCAGCGGCCGTCTGCCAGTGCGCGCGATCTCGTTTTCGCAGAATTGATCGTGCCAAGTAAGACCGCCTATGTGGGCGAAATCGTTCCGGTTCAGATCCGCATGGGATTTGATGCACGTGTTCATCCCAGGCTGGTCGAGCCGCCTGAAATCACCGGGCAGGGATTCACTTCCCAGAAATTGCAGCAGTCTGGACAAAACCTGGAAACCATCAACGGCAGACCTTTCGAAGTCGTTACGTTTAAGACCGCAATTGCCGCCGCGCGTGCGGGGAAATTTGAACTCGGGCCGGTGACCGCGAAAGCACAGGTCGTGGTTCCGCGAAGGCGGAACGCGCCACGTTCCCGTTCACCGTTCGATTTGTTCGATCTCGATGATCCGTTTTCAGATCCGTTTTTTTCCAATCCTTTTGCTCAGTTCGGCGAACGTCGGGACATCCAGATCAGCAGCGAGCCCGTGGCACTTGAAGTGAAACCCTTGCCACCCAACGCTCCACCGAGTTTTACAGGGGCAATTGGAAGCTTCACCATGGCTACCGACGCGAAACCGAAGAGCGTGCAAGTGGGTGATCCGATTACCGTCACTACGACAATCTCCGGTCGCGGTAACTTCGACCGGGTCAATGCGCCGGTGGTGGAGGATGAGCGCGGCTGGCATAAATATCCTCCCAATTCAAAATTCAAGCAGGACGATGAAGTCGGCATCAGCGGCACAAAAACTTTTGAGATGGTGCTGTCGCCAAACGAGAAAAAGCAAAACCTGCCGCTGCTTGCCTTCTCCTATTTTGATCCAGCCAAAGAGCGGTACGTGACATTGCACAGCGAGCCGATGGCTATCACCGTGCAGGGCAGTGCCGTTGCGCCGAACGTTGCCGCGCAGCCGCCGTCATCTCCCCGGGCTGGCACATCCCCGGCAAATCCCCAAGTCTCGACTACAACCAAGCCACAGGATATTCTTTATCAACTGACAAATCCATCCCGTACCGTCGAATCGTTCGAGCCTGTTTACACGCGTCGCATCTTCTGGGAAGCGCAATCAATTCCGCTGGCTGCACTATTTATTTTCGCAGGCTGGAAGATTCGCCGGGCAAGGCTCGACAACCGCCAGGCGCGTCGCATCGCCGCGCTGCAACACGAGGCCACCCAGTTGATGCATAAATTGCGACGCGACGATGTTCCTCCCCGGGAATATTACGCCGAAGCTTCGCGAGTTGTTCGATTGAAGGCCGCCCTCGCTTCCGGCAACCGCGGGATCGACCCAAACGTAGTGGACGCAGAGACCGCAGCCAACACCTTCAAGCTGGATACGAATTCCCGTGATCGGCTCCACCGTCTGTTCGAACAAAATGACGAATGGCAATACAGCGGAACGCATAATGGCCCGGGAACAATCTCGCCGGAGAACCGGCGCGACGTGCTGGAGTTAATTGAGCATCTCAAATGAAGCGCCTGCCTTATTTCATTGTATTCGTTTTTTCCGTTGCCTGGGCTCTTTCCGCGTTTGCACAGCCAGAGGCTGACTTTGCAAAGGCCAACGACGAATACGCCCAGGGAAATTTCAAGGAAGCGGTCAATGGCTACGAGGCGTTGGTTCGCGCCGGCCATTGGAACGCAAATCTTTTCTACGACCTGGGCAACGCTTATTTTCGCACCGGCGATTTTGGGCACGCAATTTTGAACTACGAACGCGCGCTCGCATTGGACCGGCATCATCCGGAAGCCATGGCTAACTTACAAATTGCGCGGGATGAAGCGCGCGCGTTGGAACTACAACCAAGCCGGTTGGAGCGTTACCTTCAATTCGCAAGCGCTAATCAATACGGAATCGCTGCCGCCATTGCGTTTTGGGTCGGGATCTTTGGGGTTGTTGCGCTGATTTTTGCGCGCCGCCGTTCTGTTGCGCTTACATCGTTATTAATTGCCTGCCTCCTGGTCTGCGCCGCGACTGCCTGGGCGACTTACACGTTGGAGCACGGCAACAAAGGGCCAGGGCTTGCTATCGTTACGGGCAACGATGTGCAGGCCCGGCTGGCCACAGCGGACACAGCCAACAGTGTTCTGGCGCTTCCGCCGGGTAGCGAAATCAAAATCTTGAGCACGCGTGGCGATTGGATGTATGCCGCGCTACCGAATGACCTGCGCGGCTGGATCCAAACGAAGAACGCCGAGCAGGTACGTCTATAACAGTTTTGCAAGGCGTCTCTGCGAGGCGCTACACCAGCGTGCTCCGAACAGAGAGGCGTCTAACACATTCGCTCTACAACAAGGCATCACCATTTGCAGCGGTCGAAAATCGCCTTTAGAGAAACTGTATGAATCCCGAGATGGAACTCGCCACCGACGAGAAGGCACTCGAAATGAATCTGGATTCCACGAAATATGGGACTTTCGCAGAGATCGGCGCCGGCCAGGAAGTAGCGCGGCGATTCTTTCGTGTCGGTGGAGCGGCGGGCACCATCGCCAAGACCATGTCCGCCTATGACATGACATTCAGCGACGCCATCTACGGGCCTGCGCAACGCTATGTCAGTCGCGCCCGTCTCAAGACAATGCTCGATCACGAATACAATCTTCTCATCGAGCGACTCGATCAGAAATTCGGGACCGAAAAGATGTTTTTCGTTTTTGCCGACACTGTCGCAGCGCGCAGTTTCAAGGAGCGAAACGAATCGCACGGTTGGCTTGGTGTTCGTTTTCAATCCGAACCTCGCGGGGAGCCGAACCAGATCATCATCCACGTGCGGTTGCTGGACGCAACTCACGTGGAACAGCAGGAAGCACTCGGCGT
>JBLMXD010000239.1:0-5167 GCA_050257575.1 Alphaproteobacteria bacterium
TCGTGGGTGAAAAAGTTGTTCGCATCATCCGAAGAAACGATCTGGGCGTGCCCCGCATAGACGAGGGAGAAGGCCCGACGCGCAGAGCAGATGTTTACCGCCTGCCAGAGCCGGTTGAGCACCAAAACCTGACTATTCAACAAGGTGTGCAAGTTTGGACCCGTCAACGCATTGCCCGCTTTTACGGACTTCCGCGTAAATTTGGCCGACGGTACCATTGGCGTTTTTCCATGTCAACGTGAGCCCCAGGGGCCGAATCCCTTAATCGACAAGACCAAGTTGCGGCCTGATGATTGCTGTTCATTCTGGTTGCATGAGAGCTCAATTTCCAGACGAGGAGACTAAGTCCGGGGAATTCAAACGGCAGGAGGATGTCTTTCGCGAGTGGATTTCGAATGACGGCTCGACGCCCTACGCCGCCAGTGCGAACCGCTATCATCTCTACGTTTCTCTGGCCTGTCCATGGGCCAGCCGAACCATCATCGTTCGAAAGGTCAAGGGACTTGAGACGGCAATCGGCATGACCGTGGTCGATCCCATTCGAGACGAGGAAGGCTGGGCCTTTCGAGATCCATCCGGCCAGATTCCGCCCGGCGCTCCGTTTGAATCGACCGATCCGATCAACAAGTTTCAATTCCTGAGCGAAGCCTACAAAGCCACCGATCCCAACTACAACCACCGGGTCACCGTGCCGGTTCTTTGGGACAAACAAACGAAGCGGATCGTGAACAACTGCGAGGACGACATCTGCCGGATGCTCAACGACCTGTTTGGCGACTTCGCCCAGCAAAAAGAACTAAATCTTTTCCCGAAAGAAATCGAAGCCGAGCACGCGAAGCTCTCCAATTTCCTTTACGACAATGTGAACAACGGTGTTTACAGAGCCGGGTTCGCGATCCGCCAGCGCCCGTACGAACGGGCTTGCATAAGAGTCTTTCAGGCGTTCGATCAACTCGAGCAGCGCTTGTCGAAAAGCCGATATTTATTCGAGAATCGCATCGTCGAGGCGGATTGGCGCTTATTTTGCACGCTGGTCCGTTTTGACGCGGTGTATCACGGCCATTTCAAATGCAATCTGCGACGTGTCGTGGATTATCCGAATCTGCAGGGTTACCTGATGGACTTGTATCAGCAACCGGGCATCGCCGGTACCGTAAACTTCGATCACATCAAGCGCCACTATTACATGACGCACACGGAGATTAACCCGACCCGCATCGTTCCCATCGGCCCGCTGATTGATCTCACGAAACCCCATGGACGTGAGAACTTGAAATGAAGTTTTTGCTCTCTGAAAACGGCAAAATGCCTTTGCCAGCGCGTTAATTCTTCATAGAGTCGTGCGCTTCAACGCGAACCGATGATTTTTCTGGCCCTAAATCTCCTCAACTCAGGCGTGCCACTGTCCATGGTATGCGCAGTGATTGGTCTCGCGTTCGCCTTCTTCCTGATTGCTGCGGTCGTTCGCTCTCCGGCCGGGAATCAAAGAATGCGCGAGATTTCCGGTGCCGTGCAGGAGGGTGCGAAGGCGTATTTGAATCGCCAGGTGATCACAATCAGCGCCATTGCAGTAATCATCTTCATTTTACTCTTCATCTTCAAAGATCGGACGACGGCGATTGGATTCGTAATTGGCGCGTTTTGTTCGCTTTCCGCCGGTTACATAGGGATGCGTATCGCCGTGATCGCCAACGTGCGCACGACGCAAGCCGCAACAGTATCGATTACGAAGGCGCTGCGAATGGCTTTCAACGGCGGTGCCGTCACGGGACTACTCGTAGTGGGACTCGCTCTTTTAGCGGTATCAATCTTTTATACCGTGGTAGCGCGTATCGCCGGCCCGCAGACCGCGATCAATAGTCTGGTTGGCCTGGCCCTGGGGGCGAGTCTGATTAGCGTGTTCGCGCGACTGGGAGGCGGGATTTACACAAAAGCGGCTGACGTCGGCGCGGATCTCGTAGGCAAGATCGAAAAGGGTCTCGAAGAAGACGATCCGCGTAACCCGGCTACTATCGCCGACAACGTTGGTGACAACGTGGGCGATTGCGCGGGCATGGCCGCCGACGTGTTCGAGACGTACGCAGTAAGCTTGATCGGCGCGATCCTGGTCGGTGCGCTCACTTTGCCGGGTAATTCGGCAGCCATTGTTTACCCGTTCGTCCTCGGCGGAATTTCGGTTTTGGGTGCGATTTTAGGCGTTTTGTTCGTGAACATTTCCGGAGGAAAACCAGCTAATGTGCTAATGGGCGGCGTGGTCACCAGCGCTATCGTTTCGGCAGTCCTTTTCTGGCCGGCCACGCATTACCTGTTTCCGACCGGCGTCACGATTGCCGGCGTGATACGCTCCCCCACTCAACTTTACTGGGCGTCGGTTGTCGGCCTGGTCATGACCGCGATTGTCGTGGTGATTACGAATTATTACACGTCGATGCATTATCGTCCGGTGCAGAAGATTGCCCGCGCCTCAGAGACGGGTCACGCGACCAACATCATCGCCGGCCTGGCCGTTGGTCAGCATGCTACAGCGTTGCCGGTAGGCTTCATTGCAATCGCCATTTTGCTGAGTTTTCATTTTGGCGGTCTTTATGGAATCGCCATTGCTGTGATGGCGATGTTGTCGATGGCCGGGATCATCATCTCGCTCGATTCATTTGGCCCAATCACCGATAACGCCGGCGGCGTGGCGGTCATGAGCGATTTACCCAAGGAGGTGCGCAGCGTCACTGATCGACTCGACGCCGTTGGCAACACCATGAAAGCCGTGACCAAGGGCTACGCCATTGCTTCAGCCGGGTTGGCAGCGCTTGTTTTGTTTGGATCGTATGTGCAGGAACTGAAGGGACACGTGACGCGCAATGGCGAACCATTTGTGTTCACGTTTTCGCTCAACGATCCGAAGGTGATCATCGGCTTGTTCCTCGGTGGATTGCTTCCGTTCATCTTCACCGCCTTTAGCATGGACGCGGTGGGCAAAGCCGCCGGCGCAGTCGTGCGTGAAGTGCGACGGCAACTGCAAGTGCACCCGGGAATTATGACCGGCAAGGACACGCCCGAGTACGGGACGTGCGTTGATATCGTGACCAAAGCAGCATTGCGCGAGATGATCGTGCCGGCGTTGCTACCACTGGTCTTTGTGGTGGGGGTAGCAGTCATTCCGCAATTGGGCCCTGTCGTGCTCGGAGGTTTGCTCGTCGGAACGATTGTCACTGGCCTGTTTGTTGCCATTGCCATGACGTCCGGCGGCGGCGCGTGGGATAACGCAAAGAAATACATCGAGGAAGGGAACCTGGGCGGAAAAGGATCTTTTGCACACGCGGCGGCAGTCACCGGCGATACCGTTGGCGATCCTTATAAGGATACTGCCGGACCTGCGATCAATCCGATGATCAAGGTCGTTAACATTCTCGCGATCCTGATCATTCCAATTTTCTTTTAGTCAGACATATAGCGGTGCTCCACGTCAAAAACTATCGAGAGTGACTCTCTATTCCCCCCGAGAACGTTTCAGCCACACTCGCTTAGGATATTTCCCTTAAAAATCCTTGGTGAAATTGAAAATGCGTGGCAAAATCGGCGCTTCCAATGCCTAGCTCCTCGGCATCGTCATCGCCTGCACAAATCAGGTTTTGGGGGACACGTGGCTCGATAGCGGTGCCTGGTCCTGACACTCTGCGCTATGGTGGCAATACGACATGCGTGGAACTGCGGGCAGACGGCGAGATCATCGTGCTCGATGCCGGCTCTGGCATCCGGCCTCTTGGCATTGCTCTGGACAAAGAATTTCAAGCGCGACCGATTAAGCTCACACTGCTGATCACGCATGCGCACTGGGACCATATTCAGGGTTTCCCGTTCTTTAAGCCCGCCTACGATCCCAAGAACGAAATTCGCATCTTCGGTTTTGACGGTGCGGGAGCGACCTTCCGCCAGATCATCACGCAGCCGATGAAAGCGCCGTTTTTTCCAATCACCATGCGTGAACTGTCGGCAAAAATGGACATTAACAAGTTGACCGAGATGACGTTCTCGCTGGGGAAAGTGGAAATTCACTCGGCATTCGTAAATCATCCCGGCGTCTGCGCCGGTTACCGCATCTTTACGAGCGCCGGCTCAGTTGCCTTCCTGCCCGATCACGAGCCATACGAATATTTTCTCCATTCAACGCGGGGCAACCAATTGACTCCGGAACAGGCGAAAAAAATCGCCGCAGACGAGAACGCGCGGCTGGTACAATTCCTGCGCGGTTCCGATATTTTGATTTTGGACACCCAGTACACCGACGAAGAGTACAAGACTCACATCGGGTGGGGACATGGTTCGATTTCGAGCGCAGTCTCGCTCGCACTCGAGGCAGAAGTACAGACACTTGTGCTGTTTCATCACGACCCGTGTCACGACGACAAGATGATGGACACGATGGTAAAATCCGCTCGCGAACTGGCAGCGAAAAGCGGAAGCCCTCTTGAAATCATGGGCGCCCAGCAAGACAGCGCAATTCTGCTCGAGCCAAAGAAGGTCGCAGCCGCGTAGATTTAGTTTCGAGCGCGACTGCGCTCGACTTGCAGCGAAGCGCATCGGTCTTTAATTTCCTCGCTCGTTGCCTCGTGGTGTAACGGTAGCACTAGAGACTCTGGATCTCTCTGTCTAGGTTCGAATCCTAGCGAGGCAGCCAATCCAATTTGCTAGGTATATTGAACATCGAAAACGCTTGTTGACATCTGCAAATGGTCGATTCGCGTCGTCGAACGGATGACGCACTTAACATTGCCCGTTGAATCGAGAATCCGAACCTCGCCTGACCGACGTAAGAATTCGCATTGCTTCAACCGCGGACGTTGCCAGATTTCCCGCTTCAAAAAAAGGATTCACATGAGAATCACAATCGCATCCATTCTAATTTCGGCGGCAATCTGCCTCGGCGTGCTTGCTGCCGCGCCAGGAAATCTCCACACGTACGTTCTCGCCACGAAAGCTTACCGGTCTGAAACCCATCGGAGCGAGAGTGCTCCAATCACTATTGGCGATACCCGCTCGCCAATCCGCCATCTAATCATTGTAGTCGGGGAGAATCGGAGCTTCGACAATGTATTCGGCACGTACGCGCCATCTAGTCCAACGCAGACAGTGTGGAACCTGCTGTCCCAGGACATCGTCCAGATCAACGGTA
>JBLMXD010000240.1:0-5986 GCA_050257575.1 Alphaproteobacteria bacterium
GGTTGATGAAGCAGGTGACTCCGGTGTTGGCTGCGCGGAGCATTGGACGACGCGTTTCCACACAACGAAAAATTGCGTTCGCCAGGTGCTGCTGCGATCCGGCCGAATGCTGAAACCATCCGTCGTTAGTCACGTCTACAAGCAAGTTCGCCCCGGGGTTCGATTCTACCGGAAGGACAAATTGCCTGGTCAATTCGCCTATGGTGTCTTCAAAACAGATCAGCGGCGCAACGCGAACGCTGCTGTTTGTCAGAGTGAACACTGTGTATTCTTTTCCCGGTTGAAAATCGCCCGGAACCTGATCCCCGACAATCTGCGCTAACAATGGCACCGTATGACGCCCGGGAACATATTCGCCAAAAGGCACCAGGTGAACCTTTCGATATAATTGCACACGCTCGCCACCGTCGGACACCAGCAGCGCGGCATTGTAAACTTCGCCGTCATCTTCATCGATCGTTCCCAATAGAAGGTCGGTCTCCGCCGACGCGGCCAGGTCCATCACGAACTTGTAGCTCTCCTGGTCTTGGAGAACCGGCCCCGGCATAGAGCTTTCCGGCCAAACTAATAGCTCCGGCGGCGGAGTTGATCGCAGCGATATTTCGCTTAACCGCCGGAATTGATCGAAGATCTTCCTGGTAAACTGCGGATCGAATTTTTGATGTTGCGGAACATTCGATTGAACGGCAGCAACGCGAAGCGGTTTTGCTGGCGACGAAATCTGGCTGGCGCGAAGCCCGAAAACCAAAATGCCCACAACCGCGGCCATTGTAGCGGTGAAATCAAAATGCGGCCGCATCACGCGTGTCCGCGCTTCGAGAATCAAGCGGTATCCCGTTGTAAGGATGATCACGTTGGCGAAAGCGACCACAAAGGATAACCCGGCAACGCCGGTGATCTCGGCGATTTGGATCAGTGGCCAGTAACCGTGCAGTGCTACGCCAAGGCCATTCCAGCCAAAGCCCGAGAAAACCCATCCGCGCAACCACTCGAGCGTTGTCCATCCAGCTGCGAGCAGGAATGCAAGCATCAGGTTGTTTGTCGATTTTATCCATGGTGACTGTGGCGAGGCAGCCGTGGTGCGGGCTCGGACCAGCATTTGGTCCCATTTGGTGGCGGTCGCGCGCTGCTTTCTTTCTCGCGGCTTAAGCAGGCCGCAGAACCAGGCCCAGAGCGCTAAATATATCGCCATGTAAAACTCGAGAACAAACCAGCCAAGAACTGTAACGGTCGAAAGCCAGGAGAACACGGTCCAAAAAAAAGCCAGCCCAGCGACATATCCCAAAAGAAGGTTCCGGAGCCACGGGCGACCTAAGTCTGTACCGGAAAACCAAATTGCTGCGATGAGTGGAGTCAGTGCGATCCAGCAGAACCACGTTAAGTTGAACGGTGCAAAACAAAGGGCGTAAAGCACTCCGCTACAGACTGCAGCAAGCCACGGCCAAAATCGCAGTAATTTCCGCCAGTCCATTACGCCGCGAGAATGAACCGCGCGGGCGGTGAGTGCAACCGTATCGCGCTACTAGACAGCGGTAGTCTCCAATCGCTATTCGTTCGTTTTGTTCAGGCGCTGCTCTGCATCGCTTTGCAGCCAACCCCAAAGATCCGCCAGGTGCTTTCCAACGTCGACTTTGATTGGCTCAATGTCTTCGACGACGACTCTTGCAGTTCCCGGCGGGCGCTGTGCAAAGAGGTAGTACTTTATTTTTGGTTCGGTTCCCGACGGGCGTACCGCGATTCGCGTCCCATCCTCGAGATCAAACATTAACATCTCGGTCTTTGGTATGAGATCGCCTTCGATGTCTTTGATTTCTTCGGTCTCGAAATTTCTAATCCCCACTACTTTTGAGCCGAGTATTTCGAAAACCGGATCGGCTGAGTATGACTTCATTAGACTGGCAATTTTGTCTGCACCTTCAGCGCCTTCAAAAACCAGGGAACTGGTTTTCTCCGAGAAATATCCGAATTGCGCATAGATTTCGTCGAGCAACTGATCAACCGTCTGTCCACGCGACTTGGCGTAAGCGGCCACTTCGCAAAACATGATCACCGCGCCGTTGCCATCTTTATCGCGAATGAAATCGGCTCCACTGTAACCGTAGCTTTCTTCGCCGCCGAAAACGTAAAATGAAGAGTGTGCGAGCCGAAGTCGCCGGGTTTCTGGTTCCGAGAGATCGGCGTAGTTGTGGCGCAGGTGTTCGGGAATCATGCGCTCGTACTTGGCAAGCTTTGCACCGATATACTTGAAACCGGTCAAAGTTTCGACACACGGGACACCGAAGTGGTCGGCGACAGTCTTTTGCAGGTCGGTCGTAACAAAAGTCTTGATGATCACAGCGTGCGAAACGTTTTGTTTGTCTATCACGCCCCTGTCGAAGAGTGTTTTGATCCGATACCAGGCCAGAAGAGAACCGATTTGGTTTCCGGTCAGGAATTCCAGTGTTTCATTTTTTGTTCGAACCGCCGCGCCCATGCGATCGCAGTCCGGATCAGTCGCAACGACCAGGTCAGCATTCTCTTTTTCCGCAAGATCGATCGCCATCGTCAACGCTTCGCCGTATTCCGGGTTTGGCGACTTAACCGTGGGAAATCGGCCGTCGAAACAATCCTGTTCCGGTACGACCTGAAAATTGAAACCGAGCCGCTTGAGCATCGGTTTGATAATGACGCCACCGGTACCGTGTAACGGCGTGTAAACGATCCGCAGCGCTTTTGCTTCGCGAATCACGCGTGGATCAAGGATCAATGTCTCGAGCCGGCGCATGTATGCCTGGTCGATGTCCTTCCCAATCGTGGTCACTTTCCCTTGTTGCTCCTTCGGAAGAGGCGTGAATGATTCGCTGTGAATAGCATTCACCTTCGCGATGATCCCGCTGGCGTGCGGCTCAATCACTTGCGCGCCGTCGCTGAAATACACTTTGAAACCGTTATCATAAGGCGGGTTGTGGCTCGCAGTGACGACTGCTCCCGCGCTTGCATGCAGATGTCGCACAGCAAACGAAAGCTCCGGGACAGATCGCGGACCATCGAACACAAAAGCGTCGCAACCGTTTTCGGCTGCAACTTTCGCCGCCAACTCCGCGAATTCGTTCGAGAAAAACCGCGGATCATGCGCGATCACAAACCTGGGCCTGGCTGAAATGCCCTCCCGCCGGTTCCACTCGTGGAGGTAAGCGACAAGGCCACGGGTTGCGCGATTCATGTTGAAAAAATTCATCGCGTTCGTGCCGACGCATGGAAATTGCGGCCGCTCGTTTTCGGAAGCCTTACCGCGTTCTGCCGTAGTCACGATTTTCCCAATCGTTCGACCGCGAAGTCCACCTGTCCCAAAGGCCAGCGTCTGATAGAACCGGTCGTTTAATTCCTGCCACGCCCCGGCAGCGACAAGTTCTGCCACTGATCGAAAATAGAGATTCGAGCTGGCACCGGCGAGCAATGAACGAATATTCTTGGCGGACGATGCCAGTAGCTGTTTGTCAGCCACAGCCCGTTCGATGCTAGAATATAACTCCGCAACGTTCGCTGCCATTGCTGCCAACTGTTCCGCTATCTGCGGTTGAAGGGCAAGCGTCCGGGTTAGGGAGTGCTTTAAAGCTTGGTAAGGGCTCGATACACGAGCGTGGCTGTGGCAATATCTTCTACCGCCATCCCTAACGACTTAAAGATCGTGGTCTCGTTTGCGCGTGGCGGAACGTTCCCGGCCAGCGCTTCGCCGAGTTCCGCGTAAATTGTCGCACCGGAAAGAATCACATCGCCGGATTCTTGCAGCGCGGCTTCGCGAGAATCGACGAATACGATCGCCCGTTGCATTGCTTCATCGTCGAGTTCACGCCAGTCCGGACGGCACGCACCGACTGCGTTCACATGCACGCCAGCTTTCAGCCAATTCCCTTGCAACACCGGGATTTTCGAATTGGTCACGGTCACAATCACATCTGCCCCGCGGACGGCTTCTTCCACGGACATTGCTGTCGCGCCAATTTCGTTCGCGAACCGTTTTGCATGTTCCGGGTTGGGACTCCAAACGCGGATTTCTTCGAATGCCCTGACGACCCGCAGCGCTTCTACATGACTGCGCGCCTGTACGCCGCTGCCCAGAACCGCGAGAATCTTTCCGTCGGGTGAGGCGAGTAGTTTCGTCGCCGCGGCAGATACGGCCGCGGTTCTCATCTCCGTAATCAACCGCCCGTCCATGATCGCGAGCGGCGTTCCTGTTTGCGGATCGACGAGGAAAATCGTGGCCATATGCGTCGGGATCCCGCGCTCCGCGTTTGATGGGTAAAAAGTAACGGCCTTTAACCCGAGGCCATCCGACGTGAGCGCCGGCATTAAACCTAGAAATCCTCCCGGTGGATCGATCTTGATCACCGAGCGTACCGGTTGCGTCACTTTGCCTGACGAGAAATCGATCAACGCTTTCTCCATTGCAGGAATCAGATCCGCCATACTGAGATGCTTGCGCAGGTCTTCTTCATTGAGGAAAAGGGGTCGACCAGTTTGCATTTAAAGTTCGGAGTTTAAGGTCTTGTTACGAATGCGTAGAGAACGTTTGTTTCTACGGATGAAATCTTTTTAGAGCGAACAGACGCCAGGTTTGTTTCTTTGACCTTTTTTCTTTGTACTTTGTTCATCTGTTCGATCGTTCCGCGATAGCCGGAGCCCAGGATAATTGTCCACCAATCATCAGGCGACTTAATGGGGTGGAGGCGATTCTCAACAATAATCTTTGGCGCCGCGACCCCGGCTTCGTCGAGAATCTTCCTGAGGCTTGCTGGGTCGCTGATTCGATCCCATGGATTGAAGCCTTTGTACAGATCGGGCCGAACCTTCTTGATCGAGCGCCAAAATGCGTCATTCGCCGGTTCGCAAAAATTCGCTCCCCATGTAGTCACTGCCAGTTTGCCGCCGGGTCGAACACGGTTCCAGAGTTCGTTTACAGCCTTTGCCATATCCGGTACGAAGAAAACTCCGAACACGCACACCACGGCATCAAAACTCGCGGCCGGGAACCTCAGTGAGAGCATATCGCCGAGTTCGAACTCAATGTTGCCAAGACGCAATTGCATTGATTTGGCCCGCGCCATTTCCAAAAGTCCCTCAGCCAGGTCAACCCCTACGACTGATCCCGTTGGCCCCACAGCCTCCGCAGCTGGCAAAGCAGACGCCCCGGTCCCGCAACAAACATCGAGCACTCGCGAACCGGTCACGAGTGAAGCCAGTTCGATCGTCCGACGACCGAAATAGTCCCAAAAGCCAAGTGGCGATGCATCGTAGAAATCTGCCGCCGCGTTGTAGGTACAAGCAGCACGCTGTTGTGCTTCACCTGTTATGTTTGCTTTCATTCTGAGTTAGATCGTATTGGATTGAAGACGCATGGCTGAACAACTGCAAACGCGGTGTGTGATCGCGGGGGGTGGGCCAGCGGGCATCATGGCCGCATACCTCTTCGCGCGAGCTGGTGTACCCGTAATTGTTTTGGAGAAACACGCCGATTTCTTTCGCGATTTCCGCGGCGATACGATTCATCCGTCCACGTTGGAGCTGATGTACGAGCTCGGTTTGCTCCACGAATTTCTGAAACAACCGCATCAGGAGGTGCGCGAACTGCGCGGTGTAGTTAACGGACAGACGGTGCCAATCGCCGATTTCACAAAACTGCCTACTCACTGCAAATTTATCGCATTCATGCCGCAGTGGGACTTCCTTAATTTTCTCTCCGAGCGCGCAAAGCAATACTCGAGCTTCCAGTTACTCATGGAGCACGAAGTTGTCGATCTCGTTTTCCAGGGCAATCGCGTAGTGGGAGTGCGCGCAAAGGCCCCGCGCGGCGAAGTGGAAGTGCGCGGTGATCTGGTGATTGGGGCTGACGGACGGCATTCCGTGACTCATACCCGAGCAGGGTTCGAGCTGATCGAATTTGGCGTTCCTATCGATGTGCTCTGGATGCAAATCTCCAAGCAGTCAGATGACCCCCAGCAATCATTCG
>JBLMXD010000241.1:0-9905 GCA_050257575.1 Alphaproteobacteria bacterium
CTGCTGTTGAAGCTGCGTCATCTGTCGTGTCATTTCCGTCAATTTTTCGGCGTTTTCCGGACCGGCTTCGGCGAGTGCCTTGATCTTTTCTTCCGCGGTCGCCAGCTTCTGGTGCAGATCGTTCTTCTCGGCGACAACTGCCTGGAAACGTTGTTCCGTTTCCTTCGCGGATTTCAATTGGGAGACTGCATCATCGCGTTCTCGCTCAAGTGCTACGATATGATTGTTTGCGTCAGCGAACCGGGCCTGTGTTTCGTCCCTTTGCTTTTCGGCCGTTGCACGCGCTTCATCGGCTGTAACAACCGCTTGTTGCAATTTGGCGATCTCCGCCTGCAACTGCTCCCGTTCCATGTCACTGATGCCCTCCGACGCTCCGGAGGCTTGGGATGATCCCCGGCTTTGTGTGGGTTGATCGCCGGTCTGATGTTCCGATTTCTTCGCTTGATCGAGATCCGCCTGAGCCTGTTCCAGCTTCGAGTTTGTCTCTTTGAGGCGCGTGTCGACCGCATCTTTTTCTTTTTGTGCGCTCTCCAACTGCCCACGCGTCTTGTCGAGCGCGGCTTGCAGCTGATCGACTTTGTCGCGCAAATTCTTCGTTGCGTCCTTCGTTGCGGTATCGCGTGACGTATCGCTCAGGCTCTCATCAGGTTGGGGCACTAAAAGTTCCGGACCCGGTTCGGACCAGGCATCAGTCTCGGGCGCCGCCGGAGCAATTTCAGGCAAGGGGCCGGAACTGGCGTTGAGCTGAGTCTGTCTCGTTATCCGGTTCTGAAGTCGGAGGATACCTTCGCTGATCTTGCGCCCGCGATATTCCACGACCGCCGGCTGCCAGTCCGAGTGCGACCTGCGCAACTCCTCGATCAGGCTGCCGGCGAAACGGTACTTTGCCAGAGCAGTCTTAAACTGGTTTTGGTGCTCTAGTTTTTCCGCTTGTTGAGCGGACAGGTACGCCTGAAGAAAAATTTCGCTCGGGTCGTCTTGTTGCCCAATTGCGATGCCGACCGTGGCGAGAAAAAACAAGACCGCACCGGAGGCCGCTATGCGTCGCATCACGCAGCCGTGCAGCACCATATCTAACCGGTTGGGGAGCGGTTTCCGGTCCACCTGGGCCGACAATTAGAGGAGTGGGAGGCAAAAGTCGAGTCCTTTGTTTGCAAAGAGCAGGCGGAATCTTAGAATCTGTTCCGCCCGAATTATGGTGGCCGTAGCTCAATGGTAGAGCCCCAGATTGTGGTTCTGGTTGTTGCGGGTTCGAGTCCCGTCGGCCACCCCAAAATACTTTGAGATTGCCACTGCCGCTTTCTACAAATCGAAAATTCCAACAGTGCCTGTAGCTCAACTGGATAGAGCTTCTGACTTCGGATCAGAAGGTTGGGGGTTCGAATCCCTCCAGGCACGCGTTTTAGCATCAATGGTTTGTTAGTCTACCCGGCTATGAAGGCAGACTTAGACGAACAATTCATGCGCGCTGCGTTGACAGAAGCAAAAAAGGCGCGGGGCCATACGAGTCCTAATCCCGCCGTAGGAGCAGTCCTTGTTATTGACAATCAGATAGTGGCGAAAGGACATCATCGCGAGGCAGGACAATCTCATGCTGAGATTGAATGCCTGCGCGATTTCGGTGCCCCGGTTCCGGCGCGCGCGATCCTTTACGTAACTCTCGAGCCTTGTTCGACGGCCGGTCGAACTGCGCCCTGCACACACGCGATAATCAAGACTCGAATTAGAAATGTAGTCATTGGCGCGACAGATCCCAATCCGCGCCACTCCGGAAGAGGAATTATCCGGTTGCGAAATGCAGGGGTCAGAGTGCGGGAAGGGATCCTGGTCGATGAGTGCACCCGGCTCAACGAGGCCTTTAATAAATGGATTGTGACTGGACTGCCTTTCGTGATTGCAAAGTGCGGAATGTCTCTCGACGGCCGGTTGACGCGTCCCACCGGTGAACCTCGATGGATCACCGAGCCCACCGCGCGACGTGACGCACATCAGCTTCGCGCATACGTGGACGCGATCCTCGTTGGAGCAGAAACCGTTCGAGTTGATAATCCGCGTTTGACCGTCCGCGGCGTCCGCGGTGCGCGACAACCGTGCCGCGTTGTACTCACCCGGTCAGGCCGATTGCCACGCCGAGCTCGGTTGTTCTCGGACAGATTCGCCTCCCGAACGTTGATCTATAAACGAAGGCCACTGGCAGCCGTCTTGAAGGATCTCGGCAAACGCGGCATTACCAGTGTCTTGATTGAGGGTGGCGGCGAGGTGCTCGGGGAGGCGCTCGACAAGCAGCTCATTGACAAAGTACAGATCTACCTGGGTTCGATTTTGACTGGAGGACCCATAATTGCTTTTCCGGGAACAGGAACGGCGAAAACCGCTGATTCACTCCGATTACGCGATGTTGAGTATAAAAAAATCGGACAAACTATTTGCGTCACGGGCTATCCCGAGCTGTCGCTGGACCGATAAACGGGGCAACTTTCCGCCGATCTTCCTGTTTAATAACTGGGAGGAAAAGGAATGAAGAAACTTCTGTTGATAGCACTCGTGGCTGGGGGTTTTATGCTCGCGGGAGCGCCGCGTTCTGATGCTCAGGTTTATTTCAGCGTCGGGTTCGGGTTCCCGGGCTATTATGGCTACGGATGTTACCCATACGGCTACTATTATCCGTACCGATATTATTACCGGCCGTACTATCGCGGTTATTATCGCCCCTATTACTGGTCAGGCGGACGCCGTGATTATCGTCACCATTACCCCAATTATTATTACCGGCGCTAATTTCACGGGATAAGACCGACGCAAGCTGGCTCGACATGCTTCGGGCCAGCTTTATCTTTTCCGCTGAACGTGCCTGTAACGCGCACGCGTTTCAAAGCTGTGCCGGTCTTATTTTTCTGATTTCGGCGACGTCGCCGGTTTTGCGGCAGGGCTTTTCACTGGCTGATCAATTTGGAACTCTTTCTTCAGCTGCTGGATCAACGCCGGAATTTCCTTCTGTCTCTCAGCTTCGATTTGCTGCCGCAGCGTTTGTTCGACCTTTCGGCGTTCTTGAATGTAGCGGGATTCGAACTTGGCACGTTCCTGCGGATTGAGCTGAAGACCAGAATTGCGAACGGCCGCATCGGCCTCGCGCGTAATGATCTGCCGACGCTTGGTCTCGCGTTGACGCATTAGATTGCGCTGTTCAGGGCTCATTTGCATCCACAACTCGGCGTTGCGGCGGAAATTTTGCCGTGCGTCTGGAGGCATTGCGAGCCAACGCTCCCTCACGCTTTGCCCTACCGGCGGCCCATGGGCCTGGCTCGCCGATCGGCCATAACTTTGGCCTCCAACCGGTCCGTGCGCCTGATTGGGCGCGGGCCCGTGTGGAACTGTCACCGGCGCTGGCCGGCTAACCGGTGCGCGATGTTGTTGCGCCTGCGCTCGTACGGAAGCACAAGAAAGGGCGAAAATCGACAAGCCAACGACTAGTTTACAACGTTGGCTGTTCTTCCCAGACGCTATTTTCATCCCACGCGATCAATGCATCCAGATCAGCTACGACGTCATAATCTTGCGGATCAACCTTAGCCACTACATCTGAGTCACTCGAAGGCGCTGTCTGCGGACCTGGATGATGTGTGACAAGAGCAAGACCAATTACAAGCACTGCTACAGTCGACGCCCCGACGAGCCTCCAGACCCCAAACCGGTTCCGCAGCCGCTCGAAATGAGTGGGTTCCTGCCTGATTGTTCTCAGGATGTTCCGAGCGAAAAACGGCGAAAGCGTGGGCTCAGGAAGTCGGCCAAGAAAGTCCCAAAGCTTCTTATCATCTTGAGGTTCCATGTTGTCCAACTGATTCAACCGCTTCCGCATCTCGAAGTTGCGCTCGAAAGGGCGATCAAAACTATGTTCATATTCCGGGCGCCTCAAGGAAACCTTCCAGCTGCCGGATGCGCGTCGGATGGCGCATTTTGCGCAGCGCTTTCGCTTCAATCTGCCGAATGCGCTCACGGGTAACCTGGAACTGCCGTCCGACCTCCTCCAAGGTTCGGCTATAGCCGTCCACGAGACCAAATCGTTGTTCGAGGACTTGCCGTTCCCGGTCGGTCAGTGTTTCCAGAACATCTTTGATTTTTTCCTTCAGCAAAACGATCGCGGTCATGTCGCTCGGATTTTCGGCGCCTCTGTCCTCGATAAAATCGCCAAAGTTGGTTTCTTCGCTCTCGCCGACTGGCGACTGAAGCGAGATCGGCTGCTGTGCCATCTTCAGCACCGCCCGCACGCGATCGACCGGCAGCAGCACTTCCTCAGCCACTTCCTCAGGGGTCGGCTCCCGTCCGTATTCCTGAACGAGCTGTTTTTGCACGCGGAGGAGTTTGTTGATCGTCTCGATCATGTGTACTGGAATTCGGATCGTGCGCGCCTGATCGGCAATGGAGCGGGTAATGGCCTGGCGAATCCACCAGGTGGCGTAAGTCGAAAACTTATATCCGCGCCGATATTCAAACTTCTCCACCGCCTTCATGAGGCCCATGTTTCCTTCCTGAATGAGATCGAGAAACGACAAACCGCGATTGGTGTATTTCTTCGCAATCGAGATAACGAGACGAAGATTGGCCTCGACCATTTCGGTTTTGGCCTTAAACGCCTGTCGTAGCCAATTCTTAAGCGTCCGATATTCCTCTGCGTAATCGGAAAGGGAAAACCACAGGCTTGTTTCGAGCTCGCGGACCTTGTTCTGGAGCTGTGACCGGCGTTTTTTGCCACGAGGATTTTTGGCCAGTTCGGTCTGAAGATAAAGTGACGTGTGGTGTGCCTCGTCGGCAAGATGCACGAATTCCTCGGTGACCCGCTGCTTGAGATAAAAGCGAGGGTAAACTTTTTGCAGAGTGGCCATCATTTTTTGCAATGCTCTGCGTTTCTGGGACGCTTTCCTGGCTACGTCACGCACTAGCTCGGAAAACTGCCGTGTGATGGAGGCGCTCAATTGTTCCACCTGCTTGCTCAAACGCGGCAGGTTTTTCATGTATCGTTCGCGACTCTCGATTTTCTTGTCGAGGATGACGCGATCAAACCGCTCCTTGCCCTCGATAAGTTTTCTGGCCAGGTCGAGATGACCGTGCGCGACAAAACCGAACCGGGTGAGATGCTTCTGCACCATCGCTTCAGCCTCCTCGATGCGCTTTGAGATTTCGACTTCCTGGTCGCGGGTTAGTAGAGGCACCTGTCCCATCTGCTTGAGATACATGCGCACCGGGTCGTCCAGAATATCAACCTTGGTCGCTGCTCTGCCTTCCTCCTCCTCTTCTTCCTCATCAACGTCCTTCTTGCCGTCCCGATAGCGGTCCACTTCCGAGGCTTCGATGATATCGATTTCCAGGCGACGTAAACGGGTGAGGATCAAATCCAGTTCGTCGGCATCGGTAATTCCTTCCGGCAGGGCCTCGTTCAGATCATCGAACGTGAGATAGCCTTGTTCCTTTGCCAGCTTGATCAGTTCCCGAATGCGCGTTTGGACTTCAATCGACGAGTACAGACCCGAAACCCCCAGCGTCGGCACTGACAGCGGTCCGTTCTTGCCAGGTCGAAGCGATGAAGATTTTACGCGCCCGCGCCGAGCCCTGGTAATCCGCGGATGCCTGTTGAGATTTCCCCGCGCACTTGAACGCTTTTTCGGCGGGCGGCGGCGGTGGTTATTCTTTAGCCGTCGCGCCGACAACCGTCGGCTACTACCCCTTCTTTTCGAATGCCTGGCCAAGTTTGTTCGGTTAAGGATTTGGACTAAGGCCTTCGGCCTGCCACACAGCAGTAGCTGACTAACTATCGGCTCCGCCGGCGGGTCGGGGAAACTCGTGGAGCTGTCCCTGCAGGTCAAGAATTTGTTTCTGTAAATTTACGACCTCACCCGCGCTGAGTCCCGGCAGTTTGATCCGGTTTTTTGCGATCTCTAGGCGGCGGCGCACGACGCCCTGGCAGATTCCCTGCCACCATTTCTGAACCACAGTTTCACTGGCCGCTGGCGTCTTTTGCAGCAGCCATGATGAAACAAGCCGTTCCTCCTGGGGGGAGAGACTGGCCATGAACGCATTGAGCGAAGCGGCGTCATCCGGTTGCAGCTCGCTGTCCAGAATACGGACTAGAATATCGGCGTCCGGAACTTGCTCGAGAATCTCTCGCCACCTTTGCGCGCGAAGAAAGTTACGCGCAGGTTCATCGCGCAAAGCCAGGAGACAAAGCATGGCTACATCGTGCGGCGGAGCTGGCGCAGCATGTGTACCCGGTGAACTCAAGCCCGCCGCGGGGTTGGAAACACGCGCGTGCTTTTCCAGAAGTGATTCGAAAGCCGCGGGGTCAACACCGAGCCTGGCCGAGGCTTTGCTGACGACTTCTCCACGCAACAATGGATCCTGGACGCGCGAAACCGTCCCAGCCAAATTACGCGCTGCTTGGATTTTTGCTCCCATCGAATTCAAGCCAGTGTTCGTGATCTCACGGTCAATCCAGTAATCGAAAAAATCGCGCGCGTTCGCCACGCGTTTTTCGAACTGCTCCCTTCCTTCATGGCGCACCAGCGAATCGGGATCCTCGCCCGGCGGCAATTCGATGACACGGATGATGAAGTCGTTCTGCAGCAACGCATCAAGCGAACGCTCGGCCGCTTTCGCGCCCGCCGCATCCGAGTCGAAACACAAGACCACCTCATCAACAAACCGCCTGAGAATCCTCGCCTGATTTTCCGTGAACGCGGTCCCCTGGGGAGCAACCACATTCCTGATCCCGGCTTCAAACAAGGTGATCAAATCCAGTTGGCCTTCACAAACGATTGCGCAATTTGCTTCGATCAATGCCCGTTTGGACTGGTGCAACCCAAAAAGCACGTTGCCCTTTCGGAAAAGCGGCGTCTCCGGTGAGTTGAGATATTTAGCTGCTCCTTCTTCGTCCTTTAGCAGGCGACCGCTGAACGCAATCACTTCACCGACATCGTTGCAAATTGGGAACATCACCCGGCCGCGGAAGCGATCATATGCGGTTTGGCGTCCCTGCACGTCGTTTTCGTCTCGTGTCTTGAGCAGCCCGCTGGCAACCAGATCTGGCTGTTCATACCCTTCCCCACGCGCCCACCGGCCAAACGCGTCCCATTCATCCGGCGCATAACCAAGCTGCCACCGTTTCGCAATTTCGCTGGTGATTCCCCGACCCTTTAGATATTTCCGCGCAGATTCTCCGATTTCGTTCTTTATCAGATTTTCGTGGAACCACTCGGCAGCTTCGGCATGCAATCTTAGTAACTTCCGGCGTGTTTCGTATTGTCGGCCTTCGTCTGAAGTGCCACGCGTTTCGACAACAGTGATCCCTGCACGCGTTGCCAGTTTTCGCACGGCTGATGGAAAATCGACGTGTTCGTACTCCATCACGAACCGGAAAACGGTCCCGCCGGCGCCGCACCCAAAGCAATGAAACGTTTGCCGGCTCGGGCTCACCGTAAATGACGGCGTTTTTTCCTGATGGAATGGACAGAGCGCCTTGAAGTTCGTTCCAGCGCGCTTCAAAGGAAAATACGAGCCGATCACGTCGACGATGTCATTCGCAGCAGCGATCTGCTCAATTGTTTCTGAAGGGATCGTTCCCATACGCGCCTGCTTATTTTTGCCTCGTTTGAGTTCTGAAGCGATGGCAAAGTTACGCAGTGCGGCGGTGTTTCAACGTCAGGAGCAATGCCCGATCAGCCATCCCAAACGAGGGCGAGGGGTCGCGAGGTATCCCTTTGCGGTTCCGCCACGACATTCATTTATATCCCTTTGCTTCTCTCGGAATGATGGCCGCATATGGGCTCGTACTCTCGTTGCTCACCATCGTTTCGGCTGATGCACGAGAGGAAATTCAAAAAGGCGATGTAGTTGTAGTGCCGGTACATGGTGAAGTCGCGCCGTCACTGCTCGCATTCCTGCGGCGCGCGGTAAAAACGGCCGAGAACAACGACGCTTCCGCCATTGTGCTCGATCTGAATACCTACGGCGGTCGCCTCGATACCGCGACCGACATCGTGACGGCGCTAAATCAAATAAAGATTCCGACCTACACGTTTATCGATACAAATGCAGGATCGGCCGGCGCGTTGATCGCTATTGCAACGCAACATATTTACATGGCCCCAGTGAGTGCAATTGGCGCCGCTGCACCGATTCTCTCAACGGGCGAAGATCTTCCTGCCACGGCTAAGGACAAAACTATCTCGTATTGGTCTGCACTCATCCGCGGCGCGGCAACCAAGAACGGTCACAATCCCGATCTAGCCGAGGCCTTCATAAACAAAGATAAGGAAGTAAAAATCGGTGACCGCATCGTCCATCCAAAAGGCGCAGTCCTCACCGTGAATGCGCGGGAAGCGACCGAAAAAATCAACGGCAAACCGCTGCTTGCAGAAGCGGCTGTTGATTCAATTGCTGAACTGACGAAAAAAGCTGGATTAAAAGGGAAGGTTGTCAGGCTCGAGCCCACCGGGTTTGAGCAGATCGCTTTTTGGATCACTGCGCTCGCGCCTTTACTGCTGCTCGGCGGAATTTTAGGTGCGTATTTGGAATTCAAGATTCCGGGAGCAACCTGGCCCGGTCTAATTTCTGCGATTTGCTTCGCTCTTTTTTTCTTCGGGCACTATCTGGCGGGGTTGGCTGGCTGGGAGGTGGTGGCGCTCTTTGTCCTTGGAGTGGTTTTGGTGCTAATCGAAATCCTCTTCTTCGCGCATAGTACGATCGTCTTTGGCGTCATCGGCGTACTTCTGATAATGGCGTCGCTCCTCTGGACGATGATTGATCGCTACCCACAGCAGCCCTTCCTACCGACAGGCAAAATGCTGGCGATCCCATTGTTCAACATGTTTATCGCGGTCGTGGGAGCATTTATCATTATTGCCCTCCTCGCGCGTTACCTTCCGCGTACGAGCTTTTACCGGCGCTTTGCCTTGATCGATTCAAATCCTCCCGGGCCATCGCTGGCCGGCGCACCGCGACAATTCGCAACCACACTCGCGCTTGCGCCCGGAATGTGCGGCACGGCCGTCACGGTATTACGACCCAGCGGGAAAGCGCGGTTTGCCGATCACCTCGTCGATGTCGTCACAGAGGGCGAATTCATAGCCCCGCAAACACCCGTGACGGTCATCCAAACTGACGGGATGCGCGTCGTCGTGAAAAGCAGTACGTCGGTTTAAGCGACTCCATTTTATCCGCCAGCGACAACGCGGATAAATTCGATGCGGTCCCCCTCTGCTAGCGAGCGGTTGGTCCACTCGTGGCGATGGACCGCGAACCCATTGTGTTCGACCAAAATGGATCGAGGCGGCAATTGATAACGATCGATCAGCTCGGCGATCGTTTTCGCTCCGCGCGCATCCGCTGTTTCGCCATTTAGTGAGATGGTCATGCGTCGCAAAGGGCACGGTCCCAATCCTTCCAGACCGGTTCAAGACCGCGACCGCGGAGGAGGGCAGCGATCTCGGCGGGAGAACGTTCATCGCTAATCTCGAACTGGCCGGTCGCGAGTTCGTCTTCGCCCTGCTGATATTCGGGTGCGATTATGCGACCGCGGACAGTACGATGTAGATGTTCACGTCCTTGCCGGGTGTAACCACCGGGCTCGGTATGGCTGCCGGCGCTCATCATCGTTACTCCAATGGAGGCCAGCGCGTCACGCAGCGGTGCGCGCTCACGCGTGCTAAGTACTATCCCGACCTGCGGGAACGTAATTCGCAACGCGCACACCAATTGCGCGATTTCGCGGTCATTCATCGCAAAGAGCGGACGGAATCCGCCGGCGGCCGGACGCAACCGCGGCACGCTTACAGTAATTTGCGCCTGCCAGCAGTGTTTGAACAGATGTTCCAAGTGCGCCGCGAGCGCAATCACTTCATCCTGCCAGCGCGACA
>JBLMXD010000242.1:0-10746 GCA_050257575.1 Alphaproteobacteria bacterium
TCCGTCTCGTTCTTTTGTTGGAGCGCCACGGCTGCCTTTACGTAGTCAACGGCGGGGGTGTCAGGAGAGAGCTCCAACTTGGCGAGAATGGAGTCGACCATGTTGCTATTGCTCTCCATCAAATACGTCAGCAAAATCTTGTACTGGATCAGTTGCGAAGCTTCCTTTGCCAGATCGGATTGACCCGTCGAAAGCAATTGCTCAAAACGCTTCCTCGCTTCCGCCCAGTCTTTCTTGAGAAATGGGATCTCCGCCAGGTTAAAGCGCGCATTCCAAAACTTCGGGTCGATTTTGGTCGCTTCAGTCAGCGCGGCTTCGGCCTGGTCGTAGTTGCCCTGCCGCATCAGAATCACGCCGCGAAGATTTTTCGACGCTGCAAGATTGGGCTGGCGCGCATCGATAGCATCGAGCTGCTTTAGCGCCTCCGGAAACTTACCTGCGTCAAACGCTCGATACGCGGTATTGTACATGTCCTCCAACTCTGCCTTGGTCGGGGCAACATTATCCGCAGCGAATGAGCTAAGTCCCAGCGCTGCGATCGCAGCGATCTTCCAGATTCTCATGAACCCCCGATTCAAGCCTTGATTGGCACCCGTGACAAGTCGAAATTGCGTTTGAGGTGCAGATTTTCGGCTCCTTTCGGAAAAAAGTTTGCTTCGTAAAGAAGCGGGTAATGGTTACTCGGACACCGGCAATGTGCGCGCGGGATACTCCGGATCAGTTCAAGTTCGCGACGATCCGCAAACCTTCCAACGTAAGGTGCTGATGAACTGCATCGATGTCCGGTAGTCCCTCGGCAATGAGACGCGCATAGCCGCCCGTCGCAATCACGACAGCTTTCGTTCGCGAAAACTGTTCCTTTTTGATTTGCCCGAGAATCTCCCTAACCAATCCACGGTAGCCGAAGACGGCCCCCGATCGCATAGCCTCGATAGTTGACCGACCGACCGCGCGCTTGGGCTTTTTCAATGAAAGCTTGGGCAGCAGGGCCGTCCGCCGATAAAGGAAGTTCGTCATCGCCTCAAGTCCCGGCGCGATGACGCCGCCGATGTAGCTACGGCGCGCGGAGACGACGTCGAAAGTCGCCGCGGTACCGAAGTCGACGACGATCGCGGGGCATCCGTGAAGTTCGGCAACAGCAGCGGCGTTCGCCAACCGGTCCGCGCCAATCGATTGCGGTTTGGGGTAATCGACCGCGATGCCCAGTTTCAATTTCCAGTCTAGCCACAGCACCTTCGCCCTATCGCGGACAGCCGCGCCGATCACGGAATTCTTTGCCGGCACGACCGATGAGACGACCACCTTCTGCACCTGTCGTCGCCGCAAAAATCCAGCGATCACACTGCTTGAAAGCTCGGCCGTAGTCACGCGCACAGGAGTCGACACGCGCTGGTTCGATGCATACGCAATCTTTGCGTAAGAATTGCTAATATCGACCAACAAATAATCGGAACCAGGCGCCACGGCTAAGATGCAGACACCGAACGCCCCGCGCCGTCAAGCCCGTCCGATCGCTCCCCTTTACACTTTGGGACGCAACGCCTGTGCGCTTGCCACCGAATTACGAAAGCGTACCCTCCAGCACATGCGAAGACTGGTTCATCGGCCGCGTCGCCTTCGGCGTTCCCCTGCTCTGCGAAATCTTGTCCGCGAAACGCAGTTGAATGCCCACGATTTTGTTCTGCCGCTATTCATAAGTGAAAAGCTGAGTGAGCGCCGACCAGTTTCGACCATGCCCGGAGTCGTTCAGTTGCCGGTGAAAGAGGTACCAGACGAAGCGCGCCGCGCTCAGGACCTCGGGCTTCAGGCCATTTTGCTCTTCGGAATTCCAGAACAAAAAGACGAGCAAGCCAGCGGCGCTTACGCGGAAAGGGGAGTCATTCAAGAGGCATTGCGCGCGATTAAATCAAAGTGTCCCGAGTTGGTTGCGATCACCGATGTCTGCTTGTGCGAATACATGAGCCACGGCCATTGCGGGGTCACGCGAATCGACGGTGACCATTTTCACGTCCTGAATGATCAGAGCGTAGAACTTTTGGTGAAAACAGCGCTTTCTCACGCAGCAGCGGGCGCGGACTTTGTAGCTCCAAGCGACATGATGGACGGCCGCATTGGCGCGATTCGCGAGGCGCTCGATGCGAGTGGATTCGATCAAACTGGCATCATGAGTTACGCCGCGAAATTTGCGTCAGTGTTTTACGGTCCGTTCCGTGATGCAGCCGAAAGCCCGCCGCAATTTGGAGATCGTCGCTCGTACCAGATGGATTTTGCAAACGCTAATGAAGCGCTCCGTGAAGTAGGGCTCGATATCGAGGAAGGCGCCGACATTGTGATGGTTAAGCCTGCTTTACCATATCTCGACATCCTTTGGCGCGTGCGAGAGCGGTTCGGGAAACCCACCGCCGTCTACCACGTGAGCGGCGAGTACGCCATGGTCAAAAGCGCCGTTGAGAAAGGGCTGTTGAACGAGCAAGCCGCCGTTCTTGAGATCATGACGTCGCTCAAACGCGCAGGCGCGGACATTATCGTCACTTATTGGGCGCGCGAGCTCGTCAAATGGCTACAGGAGTAACGAGCCGCCGCGGCGAAACCGCACAACACGTCCGGCTGAAGGAGCTTGCGTTTGTTTGGGCGCAGGCGCAGGGATTCTCCGCGTGCGCGATGGAAGTAATTTTGCCGAAATGTCGCTACCGTGCGGACGTGTCGGCCTATCGGCCGTGCGGGAAGAAAATTGGATCTACGGCTGTGTTTGAGTGTAAGCAGGCGCTCTGCGATTTGCGGCGAGACAATTGCCACAGCGAATTTGCGCGCAAGCGGCTCAAAACGATCTGTGAACGCCGCCAACTTCTCGAAACGCGTCTACGCATGCATTACCCGAACCTGCACAATGGTGATTCGCTTTTCCCCGAGTTTGATTCAATAAACTTCAGTGCGATCGGCCATCGTGGTTACGCTCGCCTTATCCGTGAGTTAAGCGGGCTGCAAACCCGGTTGTTCGACTGCACAAAGTTTGAAAAGCTTGTTCGCTTCCGTTGCGCGAATTTCTTTTTCATCGTGCTGCCCGAGGAGTTGTTCCGCGAATCTGAAGTGCCCGTCGGTTGGGGAGCGCTTGTTGAATCCAATGACACGCTTAAACTTGTGCGGAGCCCGGTTTGGCACAACGCCACAGCAGAGACCCGCATTCGTCTTCTGCATCGAATCGCAGTGGCAGCGACGCGAAAGTTGAATCGACAACTGAGCCCCCAGGAAAGCTGACGCTAAACAGGCACAAGCAAATTGTGCCCGGTCATTTCTTTTGGCTGCGGCAATCCGAGCAGAAATAGAAGAGTCGGCGCGATGTCAGCGAGGATGCCATCTTGGCAACGGAACTTCGCCGCGTCTCTGGCAACATAGATGAAGTGGACGAGATAACTGGTATGCGCGGTGTTGGGCGAACCGTCAGGATTGCGCATTTGTTCGCAGTTCCCGTGATCTGCGGTGACCAGCGCCTTGCCGTCAAGCTGGAGAAGTTTCGCGATGATGCGGGCACAGCACGCATCCACCGTCTCCACCGCTTTGATCCCGGCCTCGACCACTCCGGTGTGGCCAACCATGTCGGGATTGGCGAAATTCAAGATGATCAAATCGTAGTCAGCCATCCGGGCGAGCAGTTCATCGGTGACTTCGATCGCACTCATCTCCGGTTTCAAATCATACGTCGCGACTTTGGGCGATGGGATCAGTTTGCGGTCTTCGCCGCTGAAAGGCTTCTCGACTCCGCCGTTAAAAAAGTAGGTTACGTGTGCGTACTTCTCTGTCTCAGCGATGCGCAGTTGCCGTTTGCCGGCGGCGCTGACGACTTCACCTAAAATGTGTTTGAGTTCGTGAGGCGCGAAAATAAACGGGGACGAATAGCGCACGTCATACTGTGTAAGCGACACAAAATGAACCTGCGGCCACACTTCGCGATCGAAGCCGTCGAACTCCTTTAGCAAAAAAGCCTGCGAAAGCTGGCGTGCACGGTCGGCGCGAAAATTGAAAAATAATACCGCGTCGCCGTCGCGCACCCGCTGTTCGTCGGGCAGAGCGAAAATCAGCGGAGGCATGAATTCATCTGTATTGCCAAGCGAATATTGTCGTTGCACTGCGGTACTGGGTTCCGACTCACAGAATTCACCGCGACCAAGAACGATCGCGTCCCAGGCTTTTTTCGTGCGATCCCAACGCCGGTCCCGATCCATCGCGAAATAGCGGCCGACGACGGTAATGATCTTTGCGCAGCTGTTCTCAAGTTGCTTTTCGCACGTTTTCAGAAATTCAGCGCCACCTGTAGGAGATGTGTCCCGGCCATCGGTGAACGCGTGAACAAAAATTTCTTTGATCCCCGCTGCGTGCGCGGCATTCGCAAGAGCCACCATGTGCGAGTAATGGCTGTGTACTCCTCCATCCGAAACGAGCCCGAGCAAATGCAACCGATGTCCGCGCGCCGCGGTCAGGGTATCCAGTAAGACAGGATTACGTTGCAGTTCGCCGCCAGCAATCGCCTTATTGATCCGCGTCAGGTCCTGGTAAACGATTCTACCGGCTCCGAGATTCAGGTGGCCAACTTCCGAGTTACCCATTTGTCCTTCTGGCAGGCCAACATCGATGCCGCTGGCGCTCAATCTGGACGCGGGATAGTCCCGGTATAACTGGTCGTGAAACGGCGTAGACGCGAGCAGGCTTGCATCCCCATTTTCGTGCCGTTTGTCGCGGCCCCCCGGATTGATGCCCCAGCCATCGCGAATAATGAGCATCACAGGGCCAGCCATATGTGGCGCACTTTGCAGATGAACGAGCCGACGACAAGCAGTTCTTTTGTTGCGGCGGATTTTAGAACATTTGCAGCCGTCGAAGACCGCCGCTACAGAAGGGAAAATGAAGTGGCGTAACCAGTTGCTGGCGTTGATCTGTCTACTCGCCTTTGCCGGAGTTGGCGTCGTCTATTTTCAGCACTGGGTCATTCGCAAACCGTTCGGCATTATCTTGTTTGTCGGCGAAGGACTTTCACCTGCCAGGCTCGCGCCGACTCGCACGTATGCTGCGGGAGCTGGCACACGGCTGAACATGGATTCGATGCCGTATGCCGCACTAATGATGAATTATTCAAAGGATTTCGCGGCGCCCGATCAATCCGCTGCCGCGACGGCAATTGCCACTGGCGAGCGAGTCAACAATCATGCCCTCGCAATCAACGGCGCCGGGAAGCCCATTAAAAGCATTATTGAGCTGGCCCGCGAGTACGGGCGCGCCACCGGACTAGTAACGGACGCGAAACTGACAGACCCAACAAGTGCGGCTTTTTATGCGCACACTTCTGAGCCGGCCGATGCGGAGAAAATCGCAGCCGAATTCGTCGATCGCGGAAACATCGACGTAGCAATGGGCGGCGGCGCCGCAGAATTTGTTCCCGCCACAAAAAGTGGCGAGAGACAAGACACGCGCGATCTGTTACTCGAGCTCCGCGGCAACGGATTTGATATCGTTCGCACACGCACGGACTTGGAAGCGGTTCCCGCATGGCGCCGGTCGAAACTTTTTGGCGTCTTCAGTAACAACGACCTCGCTTTTGCAAACCAGGTGGAAGAGCGAGGCCAGCAGCCGAGTCTTTCGGACATGGTGCGGCGAGCCATCCAACTGCTGCAGTACAATACCGGCGGCTACTTACTCATTGTGGACGCAGGATTGATGCGCAAAGCGGCAGAGGAAAACAACGGAGAAGCAACGCTGACACAAACGCTCGAACTCGATCGCGCAGTGGCGGTTGCACGAAGTTATGGAGGGCCGAAATCGACAATCATCGTCTGCGGTGACGCGGCCATCGGGGGAATGAGTTTGAACGGATTTCCGTTTCGGAAAGATAGCGGCATCGCGCTTCTCGGCTTCAATTCAGCCGGCCAGCCATGGATTACATGGGCGACCGGACCGCAGGGTACCAAATCGTACGGCGCGGCGAAAATACCGGCGAACCATGACCCTGCCGAACCCAAGGAATCGGCACAAGAACAGTCCGAGCCGGCAGCGTTCTACACAAAGTCCGCTCTGGTCACGGTCGAAGATGTCGTCGCATTTGGTAGCGGGCCCGGAGCAGACGCATTGCAGGGCGTGGTCGAAAGCACAGCCGTCTTCAAAATCCTGCGTAACGAGCTGTGATGAATTCGCTCCGTAACGCGCGAACTACCTGCACCATTCAAATTAATGGCCGCTGTCACGTTTTAATGGATCACCCACCGTTACTTTGCCTTCTGTCGATATGGTATCCCAAGCTGATACAGTGCAATTTGTTGATCAAGGTCGGTTGCGAGGGAGTCCTGGCGTTGCATCCGCGCAAGTTGAATTGCAGACTGCGCGGTCTGAATCGCTTTCGCAAATTCGCTATTCTCCGCGTACGCGGCAGCCAGTGTGCGTAGCACAAGAGGATTTGTGCCTCCGAGTAGTTGATCTGCTTGTTTTGCAAGCTCAACGGCTTTGGGACCGTTTCGCAATGACGACTCACGCGAGGTCGCGAGCAACCATGCCAGGTTGGTCAAGGCGGGAATGGATCGCGGAGAAAATTCGAGCGCTTTTTGGTAATGCTGGATCGCTTCGCTAGGCTCGCCCCTTTCTTCGAGCGCAATGGCGAGCATTGTGTGGCAATCTGAATTCGAAGGCCGAAGCAACAAGGCTTCTCGACAAACCCGAACAGCAGCGTCGAATTCGCCTTTCTCGAGCAACGCATGGCCGAGTCCGTAACGGGCGAGAAAGTCGTCCGGGCGAGACATTATCGCCTTTTGGTAATGACCGATTGCTTCGTCGATCCGGCCCTTCTGAACAAGAGCGTTACCAAAAGAAACTTGAGCGTCCGGGTCGGTTGGCCGCATAGACACGGCCTTCTCAAAATGCACAATTGCTTCGTCAATCTGACCCTTCGTCAGAAGAGCCACGCCAAGATTGTACTCGGCATCCCAGGAGTCGGGCTGCATTTGCAAGGCCGACCGGTAATGAGCGATGGCGTTGTCGATCTGGCCATTCTGGAAAAGGGCAAGCCCCAGATTGGTGTGAGCCATCCAGCATTCGGGATTTCTTGCCAGCGTGATACGCCAGAGCGTTTCGATGTCGTTGTACATCCGCGCTTGCCGCCACGTCAATACTCCCAAGCTCGCAACCACCGCTAGCGTCGCGCTCACAACCGCCACGCGATATCTGATAAATGTGTCGGCTGTAATAACTACCCCGGCCGAAGCAAGTGCGATTGGTCCTATACACGCGAGATACTGGTAATGATCTGCCACAAACGTGTAACGAAACGTGTACAGCATAATGAATCCCAACACCGGACTAAGTGTGGCGACGAAAAATGCAGCCGCTACTTCGACGCTTCGCCCGACGTATGACCTAATGAAGTAGATCGCCGCGCACAATCCGATTCCCGCCAGTAACGAGGTATAATCCCACCAATGCGCCGCCGAGATGTTCCATCTTGGATAAATAAAGGTCAGATTCGACGGCCATAGGAGTTTACTGAGATAAAACCAGACAGCGCGGCTCGCGACGAGGAGTCGCTCAATTGCATTAAGAAACGGAAACGCCTCGTAGCTCGTCCCCTGATGGTAACGCTCCCACCAAACGACGAGTAACCCCATGGCAAAGCCCAGGACAAGGAAAGGAACAATTTGAATCAAACGCCGGATGTTGATCGGCCTTTTCTGCAACCATAGGATCAGAAACAGGGCAGCCGGCAGTGTGCAGGCCGTCGCTTTAGCCGATAGCGCCAATACATATGTAACCAAAGCCAAACAATAGAAAGCCCACCGTCGCCTGGTTGGTTCATCAATGAATGCCACCCATGCAAGCAGCGTCGACAAAAAGAAGAAGCCCATCAGCACGTTCTTGCGTTCCGTAATCCAGGCCACTGACTCCGCTTGCACTGGATGGAGCGCAAAAATTGCCGCAGCAAGCCAACCGCCCGGGACTCTCAAGCGGGCCAAAACTGCCCAGACCAGCAAGGCGTTTGTAACGTGAAGCAGAAGATTTACCCAATGATAGCCGGTTGTGTTAAGTCCCCACAACGCGTGTTCAATACGAAATGTGCTGTATGTAAGTGGGAAATATTGCGAAGGCGAGTCCAGCGAAAACCAAATTCGCTGCCAGCCGTCGGGTACTGTTAGCAGTTCGTTGTTGATAACATAAGCATCGTCGTCCCACAGAAACCCCCCATGCCACGCCGGGCGATATACAAAAATCGTGGTCGCCGACAGAAGCAGAGCAAAAATCAATACCCGACCGCGCGAAGAAAAAATGTGTCTGACGATTTCGGGCATAGGTTAGCCGCTGAATATCCGGCCGAATGGGAGAAATCGACACGAAGTCACAACGCCCCACTGCGCTTCGCGGGAAACTTCGAGCGCCCGCTTCAGTTGCAACGTTTCATTTCTCATCGAAATAGGAGCTTTCGTGGTGGGCAAGACCAATATTAACACCGGGCTCGTGCGGTTTGCATGGTGGGCTCTGGCGACAATCGTTTTCGTCCTCGTCATTGCAATCAGGATCCGGCTTTTGGGAATTCCGCTCGAGCGCGACGAGGGCGAGTACGCTTATGCCGGTCAGCTCATCTTGCAAGGCATCCCGCCTTACCGGCTTGCCTACAACATGAAATTTCCAGGAACCTATGCTGCCTACGCATTGATCATGTCAATTTTTGGGCAAACGATCCATGCAGTTCATCTCGGTCTGCTTCTGGTGAACCTTGCTACGATCACGCTGATTTTCCTGCTTGGTCGACGGCTGATAGACTCAACTGCGGGAATCGCGGCTGCGGCCTGTTACGCCGTCCTGTCTGTGAGTCCGTCGGTGCTCGGGCTGGCCGCTCATGCCACGAATTTTGTGATCTTGCCCGTCCTCGGCGGCATACTGCTGCTGATCAACAAGCAACACACCATGATTCCCAGGCCTCTACGATTGTTCGTAAGTGGCTTGTTGTTTGGAATCGGCGCATTGATGAAACAACCTGCGCTCCTCTTTATCCCATTCGGAATTTTTTGCATCCTCTGGAATGATGTGACCGTTCGGTCTTCGCCGAAGAAAGCCCTATTACGGATTTTGGTCTTTTTGTTGGGTGCGATTATTCCTCTTGGAATTACATGCCTGATTCTTTGGCGCGCGCGCGTGCTCGATAAGTCGTGGTTTTGGACAATCGATTACGCCTGGCAATACGGCAGGCTAGTACCACTCGCGCAGGCGCCACGCATTTTCCTCCAAAGTGCCAGCGAAATCGTGTTCACCGGCTGGATACTTTGGATATTGGCTGGAATCGGAACCTGCGCTGGCGTTTGTAACAAGGAACTGCGTACCAGCGCAGTATTTCTTATTGTGTTTCTCTTCCTCTCAGCATTGGCCTTGTGCCCGGGATTCTATTTTCGGAGTCATTACTTCATCCTCGTTCTGCCGGCGGTGTCACTGCTTGTCGGTCTGGCAATGAGCAGACTGTCCAAAATTTTCGCGGGTCGGAACGTTCCGATTCGATTGGTTCCGCTTCTAGTGTTCGCCGCTGCCTTGTGCCTGCCTATTCTCAGGGATAAAAAGATTTTCTTCCAAGCCACACCCACTGAAGCGTGCCGGTTGGTTTATCCAGAAAGTCCGTTCCCAGAGGCTGCACGAATAGCGGAATATGTCCGCGAACACACAGGTCCGGATGATACAATTGCTGTGTTAGGGTCGGAGCCCGAGATTTATTTTTACTCCAAGCGGCACTCTGCAACTGGCTATATTTACACCTATGCCTTGATGGAACCGCAAAAGTACGCACACCAAATGCAGGAGGAAATGATTCGCGAGATCGAACATGCGCGTCCGAAGTATCTGGTGTCCGTACTAATGAATGATTCCTGGTTATATCGGTCCCAATCCGACCCACGAATCTTCACGTGGGCAAATGAATATACGGCGGAGAATTACAACGCGGCTGGTTTTGTGAATATAAAACCGACGGAGACGGATTACTTCTTTGGAAATATTCCGGCATCAGTCGAAAGTCTGAAAAACTACATCCTGATTTACGGGCGGAAGCTCTAGTCATTTAGCCTCACAATCTCCAGCCGTTGCACGCGTACCGAATTAGTCGTCAATCAAGGGTCCTCCACAAACCGGACCGTGGGTGGGTAGTGGTCTGCGTTTGCGTCGGCCTGGCGTTGCTGACATGGGCCGTGTTTGCTCAAACACTTCGACACGATTTCGTTAACTACGATGACCCGAGTTACGTGTATCAAAATACCAGGATAACCAGCGGGTTCAGCGTTCCCAATGTTGTCTGGGCATTTACCCATGTTCACTCCGAAAATTGGCATCCGCTGACGACCATCACACACATGCTCGACTGCCAATTCCATGGGTTAAAGGCAGGCTGGCATCACTTCACCAACGTCCTTCTTCATACCATCGCTGTCGTTCTTCTTTTTCTTGCACTGCAGCGGATGACAGGCGCGTTCTGGCAAAGCGCTTTTGCATCTGCAGTATTCGCCGTTCATCCGCTGCATGTGGAGTCCGTAGCATGGATCGCGGAGCGCAAAGATGTGTTAAGTGCCGTCTTTTTCATGCTAACACTGCTCGCATATTACCATTACACGCGAGCGCCATCGACTGGACGGTATTTGATGGTGGCGCTGGCCTTGGCCCTCGGGCTCATGTCCAAACCAATGTTGGTAACCCTGCCGTTTGTACTCCTGCTTCTCGATTACTGGCCGCTAGGCAGAA
>JBLMXD010000243.1:0-3570 GCA_050257575.1 Alphaproteobacteria bacterium
ACCGACATTAACTTACGGTTCGAGTCGAACGGGATCTCGTGAACGATCGTACGATTCGATTCGCGGTCGACCCCGGCCTTTTTCGCCGCGACAATGAGTGCGCCTTCCGTTGGGTCGCCGAGGATTCGCCAGCGCTCGTCATTGCCGTCTGGCGCTTCCAACCTCGCATTGTTGCACCAGATACCGATGGTCAATGCCATCACGAGATCTTCATGCAACGGGGCGACACGCTGCCCGTCGATCTTCTGATCGGGTTCTTCTGAAACGGCAATGAATTCTCCGCGCGGCTCGTAACCCGTTCCAGTCACTTCATACCGGTGATTACCGCTGACGACTTCCCTGACCGTCATTTCGTTACGCGTCAGTGTCCCTGTTTTATCGGAACAAATCACAGTCACCGATCCGAGCGTTTCCACACTGGCCAGCCGGCGAATGAGAGCGTGGCGTTTCACCATCCGCTGCAACCCGAGAGCGAGAGCAATCGTCACCACCGCCGGCAGTCCTTCAGGCACTGCAGCCACCGCAAGACTGACGGCGAGTAGGAAAGTTTGCGCCAGGTTTTCGCCACGCAGCAGTTGCAGGACGAAAATGATCCCCACCAAAACGAGGCAGCTCACAATAAGCACCCGACCCAACTCAGCCAGTCGTTTCTGAAGCGGTGTGGGTTCACGATCTTCTGTTTTCAGGAACCCGGCGATGCGACCCAGTTCGGTGTTCATTCCAGTCGCAGTGACGACGGCGCGAGCTTTTCCAGCCACAGCCGTCGTTCCGGTGAAAATCATGTTGACCCGCTCCGCGGTAACGGCGCTCTCTGAAAACACGGTAGAGCCGTCCTTGTCGATCGGATCCGATTCACCAGTAAGAGCGGCTTCCTGTGTTTTTAGTCCGAAGGTCGTAACCAGGCGTGCATCCGCCGGGATATGGTCGCCGGCCTCAATTTCGATTACGTCGCCGGGAACAAGCGCTGCCGCCGGAATACTTTGCAGCGAACCGTTGCGGATTACCCTGGCAACAGGGGAAGAAAGCTTTTTGAGCGACGCAAGCGCTTTATCCGCTTTCTGTTCCTGAAAAAATCCCAGTAGCGCGTTTAAGATAATGATGGCGAAAATCGCGCCCGCTTCGAGCCAATCACCCATGATCGCCGACAGAATCGTAGCGGCCACAAGGATCCAAATGACCACTTCATTGAGCTGATTGAGCACCTTCCACCACCAGCGTTGAGGCGGTGCTTCCGCCAGCTCATTCGGACCATATTCTTTTGCCCGCGATTCGACCTCACCTAGCGAAAGTCCCTTGGTGAGATCGGTTGTCAGGAGCCCGACGACCTCATCGACATTGGCGTGATGCCATTGAACATCGATAGCGGATTGCATAGGCGCTGACTCTTCCGCGGATTTAGCGGCGCCCTTTGCTTCTGTATTTCAGTCGCAGAACAGGTGGCGCAGTGGATGCTCGAACAATCGCAGGTCTTGCGGGAGGAATGAGAAACACCGGACACGGCGCGAGCCGCGCGACCCGATCGGCAACGCTGCCGATAAAATATCGGTCGAGTCCGGTAACGCCGCGCGTCGAGAGCACGATCGCATTGCATTTTGATTCCGTTGCCGCCGCAACGATTTCTTCTGCAGGCCGGCCGACACGGACTTCAAGATCCGCAGTCACATTGTGACTCAAGTTTTCTTCGGCAAAGCTGCGTAACCGATCTGCGGCCTGCCGCTGCAATGAGCGATCCAAATTGCGCGATTGGTCACGCCCGATTCCCAACCATCCATAATCTGCCGGAACGACGTAAATAATGACTAACGAGGCGTCCGATTCCGCAGCGAGTCCCACAGCATGGCGTAATGCGGCTTCCGACGACTCCGAGAAATCCACTGGCACTAAGATGCGCCCGCGTCTGATACCAGCGCGACGAGGTTGGCGGGACGATTTGGTTGTCACTTCTTCTTTTGTTTTTGCACAGCAGTTTGAGCTGGAGGAACTACGGCTACAGCCGTGTTTGCATGATGCAAAACAGCGCGCGAAACCGATCCTAATAGCATTCGACCGAACCCATGCCGTTGGTGAGTTCCGACGACGATCAGATCGACCTTTTGTCGGCTGGCCATTTCGAACAGATATCCCTCTGGAGTCCCCCAACCGGGCTCGACGACGGCAATTACATCCCGGTTCGGCACAAATTCTGCGACACGTTTTTTTAGATCGCGCTCAAGCTTCTCTTGAATAGCGCCCGGGTTTGCAACCAAAGGCAGCGGCCCTTCATATCCCAGACGGCGCGCCTCGTCAGGAGGCCAGTTGGTGTAAAGGACCGTGGCTTGAAATGCGCCGATCGCTCCAATCTCGTTGATCCAACTCAAAGCAGCATCGCTTGCCGCGGAAAAGTCATAGCCAACAAGAATCTTGAGTGCATGCTCGCCCCGAAGCCAGGAAGCGAGCCTCCCGCCGGGTCGCACAACCAACGTCGGAACCGGCGAACTCTCTGCGGTACGCTCGGCTACACTACCGACGAGCAACCGACGGGCGAGACCATGTCCGAGCGCGCCGACCACAATGAGCCGCCCGCGGGCTTTGGTTGCGGCTGTCACCAAGTGATCAAAAGCGGAACCCAAAAGAAGTTTCTCGTCCACATCTGTCCCCAATTCTCGCAGTCGGCCGGCCGCCCGATCTAGCTCACTACGCTTTTGGGTGAGGGCCAGATCGAACAATGTCGGATCGACTGCCGCCATGCCGTAAAATTCCTCGACGTGTACAAGTATGAGCTCAGTGGCAAGCCGCCTCGCCAGCGCGGCGGCAATGTCCGCCGCTTCAGTCGCCGCAGCGGAAAAATCCGTGCCGCAAACAATCGGCGCCTTATGTTTCTTCTTCACAGGTTAGCGTTCTTCTTATGTTCAAGAATTCTCAACCGGCAGCAAAACATCATCCGATTTGTTCCATAACCGAATCACTATCAACAAAGCAGATTGTAGCGATTTCTGGCAATCTCAAAGCTCGTCATGTGGAAAACAAAAAGACATTTGCCGCCAATCAAATGTTTTTGCGTAATGTTGCGCTCGGCGAAGACCAATGTTTCTTTGTTCCGTCTATCGCTTCAATGGACCGTCAGAGTTTTGTGAGCGGATGTTCGCGATTGGCCGTCCCGTGCGTCGTGGTGGCCATCTTGGGTCTCTATAGTAGCCTCGTCTCGTTGCAAGTTTCGGCACAATCTACTCCTGAGGCCGGTCTTCCGCCTATGCCGATCCCGGCGGACAACCCGCAGAGCGATGCAAAAATCAAACTTGGGCGGCAGCTTTACTTTGATGGGCGCCTCTCGGCTAACAACGAGATTAGTTGCGCGACCTGCCACGATCCCAAAACCGGATGGGCTGGACATGACGCCACAGACACAGGCATTGGTGGGCGTGTCGGGGATCGCAATTCGGGAACTGTCGTCAATTCCGGCTACATGAAATATCAATTTTGGGACGGTCGCGCCGCTTCTCTGGAAGAGCAGGCACTCGGCCCGATCCATAATCCGGTAGAGATGGGCGAAACGCTGGAGAACGTCGTACGCAAGCTCAACGCGATCCCCGG
>JBLMXD010000244.1:0-3837 GCA_050257575.1 Alphaproteobacteria bacterium
CGTTGAGCATGATTGCGGAAAACACACTGACTGCGGTGGTTTGAAAGAAGATGTCGCCCGCTGCGATTGGGAAGGCGCGTTCGCGATGCCGGGGTCTGAGCGCCGCTCCGAGAATCAGCGCATCGAGATGACTGCAATGATTCGCTGCCAGCACAAAGGGACCGTGCGGCGGCAAGTTGTCGCGACCGACCACCGAAAGTCGGTGAACCATCGCGAAGTAGAATTGCAGCGTTGAGAAGCAGGCCTGCTGCGCCAGACTTTCAAGCAGACCACTCTCGCGCCGGACGCTTCGGAAACGCTCGGCGGGAGTTAATCCGGTATCACGCGCTGGTTGGAGTTGCCACGGTTCCATTCGATTTTTAGAACCCCGAGAAGATTCGCTCCGGCTGTCCGGCCCCGAATCCGACAAAATACCCGACGTAGTGAAAAACAGCCGGCGCGACCAGAATCAGGCTGTCAAAACGATCCAGCAAACCGCCGTGACCCGGAATGATCCTGGCGGTGTCTTTCAGACCCAGATCGCGCTTGATTGAGGAGAGCATCAAATCGCCAAACTGCCCGACTACGCTGATAATGATTCCCAGGCCGGCCAGGCAGATTGGATTGTTCAACGGGGTGTTAGCCCAAATGAAATGAGCGACCACTGCCACAAGCGGGGTTGTCAGGGCGACCGATCCGAGCGCGCCACCGACGGTTTTGTTCGGGCTCGTCTTCGGAACAAATTTGCGATGACCGAATAAATGACCGCAGATGTAAGCAAAGATATCGTTCAACTCGACGGCGAAAATGATCAGCAACAAAATCGGCCGATAATTCCAATCGTTTGCCATGTAGCCAAGGTTTCCCAGCGCGCTCCCAAAAAGTGCGAATCCGAGAACGCCCAACCCAACGCGCTGGATGTAGCCTTTGGGTTGGTCAGGTATCAATCCTCCGATGGCGATCAGCGCAACGGTCAAAGGAAATAGCGCAACGAAAAGGCGATACCAGTTATCCAGCTCGGCAAAAGTGATCAGGAGAATCCCGATGACCACGATGAAACTGATGGTTCGCTCACGAAATAGCCCGGTAATCCGGGCATATTCCCGATAACAAAGCAGACTCAGCGTAGCGACTGCAAGAATAGTCCAGAAAGCCCCACCTAAAATGGGAATCAGAATGCATAACGCGAGCCAGATCCAGGAGCGATACCGGTCCCAGAGTTCCTTTCGCTTCTCCGCGGTGCTGGTCGCTGCTCGCGTTCCGACGAGAATCAGCAACGGCGCTAGCGCGAACAAAATAGCGGCTGCCCCGATGAGGCCAATAGTGATGCGATCATCGAACGCGTGGCGGAATCCGAACAGCCTCTGGTACGTCGTCCCATTCATGCCAATCCAGCTGAAACTAGTTGCGTCGCAGATTCATTCATCGCCGACCACTGCATAGCAGGCCTTGGGAAAAATGACGAGATAACAAGTCGCTGGGGATACCGCCGAATTCGCGTCTATTTCCAAGCCAACGCTCTTAAAGAATTTTTTCAATCGGCCCGGATTCAACGCGCTTCGTCTTGCACTGCGTGCCTTCCTTCGTGATGATGCAACAGCATGCCAGCGACGTTGGAACAAACGGGATCGAAACCCGCAGCGGCGGGGCCCCGTTCCGCGTTCATTCTGCGATTCATCAGCACAGTCGTGCTATGGACTGTGGCCCTGGTCATCATGTTCTCGGGCTACGAGATCCTGTTCTGGGTGTTGATTAGCGCCTTCGGACTGATCGGGCTTTGGGAATTCTACCGCATGCTCGATCACAAGGGCCTGCCGAATTTCAAAGTCACCGGAATGATCTGCGGTGCTGTGATGCTCGCCGGGAGTTTTTACTATTTTTCCAAAATCGGACCGGAACGTTCCTATGACTTTGAGGTCGCCGTTCTGCTCTTCTTTTTGCTGACGATGTTTGGGCGGCAAATGTTCGCCCGATTGCGACATGATGAGCCGTTGCAAACGATGGCTTACACCTTATTCGGCCTGCTCTACGTTCTGTGGCTCTTCAATTTCATCACCAAAATTGTTTACCTCACGCCGCGTTCGAGCACCGGCCAGCTTACGGGTCAGTTTTACGTGTTGTATTTGATCGCGGTCACAAAATTCGCCGATATGGGTGCGTATCTCACCGGCAGCGCGATTGGCCGGCATTTAATGGTGCCGCATATCAGCGGGAAGAAAACCTGGGAAGGATTTTTTGGAGCGATTGTGTTCGCATCGCTTTGCAGTCTGGCCCTGTTCAAACTAATGCCCGGGCATTTGCCGGCGCTCACCTGGACGCACGCGACGGTGCTCGGACTCCTTCTTGGGCTTGCCGCGGTGCTCGGCGATCTGGCCGAATCGATCATCAAACGCAGCACCGACGTGAAAGACTCGGGGAATCTGCTTCCTGGCATTGGCGGCGCACTCGATCTGCTGGACAGCCTGCTTTTCACGGCACCGCTTTTATTCTTTTACCTGCGACTGGTCATTCGCCTGCCCTAAGCGATTTCTGACAGAAGTATAACCACCAACTTGCACCGCCTTTTCCTCGTTGTTATGGTCGTGGCTGGGGTTGCTCAAATGGCGCTTTGGTCATGGTCACAACCCAGTCGCAATCCCTGGAGACTACGAAATGACCGCTCACCACCTGCCTGACGCAGACGTCGCCGCAATTAAGGACACCCTGAACTCCTTTACCCGGTGCCTGAAAGCTAAAGACTTCGCAAATTGGGCCACCTATTGGACGAAGGATGGGACTCTCATGCCTCCTAACCAACCGCGCGTGGCTGGCCCCGAAGCTCTGGTGGACTTCATACGGAAGAATTACGGTAACGGACACTCGATGACACTTACGGATTGGCAGATAATTGGTGAAGGCACGTTGGCCGTGGCGACAACAAACGTCCATGTGGCGCCAAATGGCGAGAAGCCGTCCGAAGAACTAAAGCAACTGATCGTGCTGAGTAAGGAAGCAGCCGACAAGTGGCAACTGAAAATGGTCGCTTACAACGCGGGAGTCTAACGGTGTGAGCCCACCGATCGAGTGGACCGTCGGACGACAGATAGAGGTTCACTCGCCACGTTCCTGTCCAAATGAATCGTAAACGAGTCGTTATCCTGGGTGCGACTGGATCCATTGGGGAAAGCGCGTTGAAAGTAGCGCGCGATATTCCGGAGCGAATGGAGATCGTCGGGCTTGCAGCGAAAACCAATGCGCACAAGCTCGCCGCAGCTGCTAATGAAGTCCGGCCGAAGTCGGTCTGTCTGGTTGACGAGACCCAGGTTGATGCTCTTGGGAAAGCGCTCGATTATGAGCCGCGGATTCTTTCCGGCGAAGCAGGCCTAATCGAGATCGCTTGTCTGAAAGATGCGGACATGGTGCTGGTGGCAATCGTGGGCACCGGCGGTTTGCGGCCCGCGCTCGCCGCAATTGAAGCAGGTAAGGACCTCGCCGTCGCGAGCAAAGAAATCCTGGTCATGGCAGGCGAAATTGTCATGAGCAAGGCGCGGGCCAAAGGTGTGCACGTTTTGCCGGTGGATAGCGAGCACAACGCGATCTTTCAATGCCTCGAAGGCAAACAAGCCGAAGATATCAGGCGGATCATCCTTACCGCGTCCGGCGGACCGTTTCGCAAAACGCCGCGATCAGATTTCGATTCGATTGCACCGGAACAAGCGTTAAAGCATCCGACCTGGAATATGGGTCCCAAAATCACGATCGATTCGGCAACTTTGTTCAACAAGGGCCTGGAAATGATCGAGGCGCACTGGCTTTTTGGCGTCGAGATGAAAAGAGTCGAAGTGGTCATTCATCCGCAAAGCATCGTCCATTCAATGG
>JBLMXD010000245.1:0-3978 GCA_050257575.1 Alphaproteobacteria bacterium
CGCGCAGTTTTTCATTGCTTCGGTGGGTCGCTCGAAGAAGCGAATGAAGTTCTCAGTCTCGGCCACCTCGTTTCATTCACGGGCATTGTTACTTTCAAAAATGGCGTGGCTGTGCGACAGGTCGCGGCAGAAATCCCGCTCTGGAAATTTATGGTCGAAACCGATTGCCCATATCTCGCGCCGGTCCCGTTTCGTGGAAAACGTTGCGAACCGGCCTATGCCCGGATCGTAGCGGAAGCAATCGCGACAGCGCGAGGCGTCTCACTTGAAGAAATCGCTGAGGCCACGACCGAAACCGCTGAGCAGTTTTTCAAATTTAATCGCACATGAAAATCGATGATGATGGAGCGCGGCCACTGAACGCGCCGAAAATGCCTAACGAAACGGAAAACTCGACGCTCCGTCGCTGCCAGTGGATCGCAATCCTTATTCCCATCCTGCTGGGATCCTGTGCGGCGCCGGATACGCAGCACAAAGTTATCATCAGCACACGCGATCAAAAGCTGGCGCTTCTGGACCGCGGTACGCTGCTAGCTACCTATCCGGTCTCCACATCTAAGTTTGGTCTTGGCGATCGCCCGGGCAGCAGGGCTACGCCGTTAGGACAAATGCAGGTTGCGGAGAAAATCGGTGACAACGCGCCACCGGGCACTGTATTTAAGGACCGGCGGCGCACTGGCGAGGTCGTCGGGGTGAATTCGCCCGGACGCGATCCAATCGTGACGCGGATCCTGTGGCTGCGTGGACTTGAAGCGCAAAACGCGAACGCGTTTAGGCGAGACATTTACATCCATGGCACACCGGAGGAATGGCGAATTGGTTCGCCAGCAAGTTACGGCTGCATCCGGATGCGTTCCAAAGACATCATCCAATTGTATAGTATTGTAGGAATTGGTGCGTCTGTAACAATTGTAGATAAACCCCTCATTAGCGCAGTTCCGGGTCTGGTCTCAGGTCATTCGATGTCGCCTGAAAATACGGCGCCATTTGTGATGCGTTGAGGCTGTCGCGCGCGTAGGCCACACCGGCACACTCGTCGACCAAACTTCAACATGAAATCACTTTTCCAAACCATACGGACTGCGCGAACACGATACGCGATTCAATGGCTGGAGAGGGTTATTCGCAGGTAGGGGACTCGTACGCGTTACTTTCAAACAGCCCGTATATTTCCTCTTTTGATGATTATGAGGGTCCGGCAAGACACGGTGCGATCTTAGATGAAAGAGTCCAAGAAAGTTGCTCTGATTACCGGAATTACCGGCCAGGACGGCTCCTATTTGTCTGAATTGCTCCTCGAGAAAGATTACACTGTTCATGGAATCGTGCGGCGCACTAGCAATATGTTGCGATCGCGCATCGAGCACCTGCGGCGCGATGAAAACATTTACCGTCGGCGCTTATTTCTCCACTATGGTGACCTCTCCGATAGCACGACTTTACGTCGAATCCTCGGCGATGTTTGCCCGACAGAGCTGTATCATCTCGCAGGGCAAAGCCATGTCGGCCTGAGTTTCGAAATTCCCGAATCGACATGCGAAGAGACCGGTATGGCAACTCTGCGGTTGCTGGAAATCGTACGCGCACACTCATCGCCGGTGAAATTTTATCATGCTTCGAGCGCTGAAATTTTTGGAGACGCAACTACCTCTCCGCAAACTGAGAACACTCCGCTGCGGCCGACGAGCCCATATGGTTGCGCCAAAGCATTCGCAACGCAATTGGCACGGGTTTATCGACAATCGTACGGACTGTTTGTTTGCAATGGTATTCTTTACAACCATGAATCGCCACGCCGCGGGGAGAATTTTGTGACGCGAAAGATCGCACGCGGGGCTGCGCGGATCGCGCGAAATCGCGACGATCATCTTGTCCTCGGAAACCTGGAGAGCCGAAGAGACTGGGGCCGTGCCCAAGATTACGTGCAGGCGATGTGGTTAATGCTGCAGCATGAGACAGCCGACGATTACGTAGTGGCGACCGGAGAGACACATTCCGTGCGTGAGTTTGTCGAGGCAGCCTTCGCAGTCGTCGGTCTTCCGTGGGAGAAATATGTAAAGTACGATTCTTCGTTCGATCGTCCTATCGAGCCTGCGCGCCTGGTTGGCTGCGCAGAGAAGATTCGCAAAACGCTTGGGTGGAAGCCGGATGGAAATTTCGCTCAACTCGTGCGCGAAATGGTTGAGTCGGAGCTCGCCGCAGTTGATTCACGCCATTAGGAGACCTCCCTCGGCTCACTCGTGTCAAGTGTCAGAAGGATAGCATTTTTTTAAAGCCTCGTGGCTGGCGCAAGAGCGCGGCCAGAGACCGCGCCATAGCTCACGGCATCTGACCAAGATGTCTTCTTGGCGTTTCACGAGAGAGCGATTTCATGTCCGCATCGACCATGATGCGAACCAGCTCGTGGAATCGCACTTTCGGTTCCCAGCCGAGAATTTCTTTCGCTTTGGACGCGTCACCGATCAAGAGATCTACTTCCGCCGGACGCTCGTAACGCGGATCGTGTTTGACAAATTCCCTCCAGTCGAGATCGGCATGTGCAAAGGCCGTCTCGACAAACTCACGCACTGTGTGCGTTTCGCCAGTGGCCAGCACAAAATCGTCTCCCTCTTCGTGTTGCAGGATTCGCCACATCCCTTCCACGTACTCCGGTGCATATCCCCAATCTCGCTTTGCATCGAGAGTACCGAGGAATAATTCCTTTTGCAGTCCGTGTTTGATCGCGGCGACTGCGCGAGAGATTTTGCGCGTTACGAAGGTTTCACCGCGACGCGGACTTTCGTGATTGAACAAGATGCCATTGCTCGCACAAAGCCCGTAGCTCTCGCGGTAGTTTACCGTTGCCCAATAGGCGAACACCTTGGCCACCCCGTATGGGCTTCGCGGCCAAAACGGTGTCTTTTCGTTTTGCGGTACTTCTTGCGATTTGCCAAACATTTCGCTGCTTGATGCCTGGTAGAAACGCGAGCGCAACCCCGCTTCTCGAATCGCTTCCAAAATGCGGATCGTGCCGACGCCGGTAACGTCCGACGTGTATTCGGGCACATCGAAGCTTACGCGCACGTGGCTCTGCGCCGCTAGGTGATAGATTTCGTCCGGCTTCAATTCATAAAGCAGCTTCACCAGGTTCACCGAATCGCTGAGATCTCCGTAGTGCAAAAACATTCGGACGCCGTTCACGTGGGGATCGGCATAGAGATGATCGATTCGCGAAGTGTTGAATGTGCTGGCACGGCGGATGATGCCGTGGATTTCGTAGCCTTTTTCCAGCAGCAATTCCGCCAGATAACTTCCATCCTGGCCGGTGATGCCGGTGATCAGCGCCCGTTTCATTTGGGCAAGTATTGTATGGCGTTTCTGTGAAACGCCAACGCTAGAAGATGGACTTCGCGTGCGGCCGCTTCCGGACGCCCCCCAATCAGGTTTCCGGTGGAGTGACCATGATCCGGGCTAAAACGGCGCGCTGAGCGCTAATGAGGGCGCTGATACCGTTTCGCCCAAGGGCAAGCATTTCATCCAATTGTCTACCAGCAAACGTCGCTTCTTCGCCAGAGCTTTGCACTTCGACAAACTCGCCGTCTTCGGTTGCCACCAGATTAAAATCCACGGTAACATGCTTGTCCTCCTCGTAATTGAGGTCGACAATTGCCTGTCCATCCAGAATACCGGCGCTCACTCCGGCCAACAGTTTTAGCATCGGCGGCACATCGAGCTTTTTTTCCCTCACAAGTTTCCGGCAGGCGATGGCCAGCGCGAGGCTCGCACCGGTGATTGCAGCCGTACGTGTCCCTCCATCGGCCTGCAGCACGTCGCAATCCACTACGATCGTACGCGGTCCAAGCTTTTGCAGATCCATCACCGCGCGCAACGATCGGCCGATGAGCCGTTGAATTTCCACGCTGCGGCCGTCGATACGGCCCTTTGTTATGTCGCGAGGTTTGCGTGGCTGCGTCGAATACGGCAGCATGGAATATTCGG
>JBLMXD010000246.1:0-3675 GCA_050257575.1 Alphaproteobacteria bacterium
TCGCAACGCGGACAGACACGCTGGTTTTGCGAGAGCTCAATTTCGGGCACGACCTGTCCGCAACCGGGGCATTTCTGGAAAACGCCACGCGGCATCTCACGCTTTTTACCTTCGGCCTTGATGGCCGGTTTTTTGAAAATTGCCATGGTTTTATGCGCGGGCGGCGGTGGCGGCATGAACTGAGATTGCGCCCGCGCGTTTCAAGACCCGCGCGCACTCACTCAAGGTAGACCCGGTCGTAAGCACATCATCGATTAGCAACACGCGCAAACCTCGCACGTCCGCCTTTTTTCGTAAACGAAATGCGTTATGCAAATTTTCCATGCGTTCGGAGCGGTCGAGCGCGGTTTGTGTGGTGGTGTAGCGGATCCGTTCAAGCACTTGTCTGGATGGCAGTGAAATCTCCACGCTTAGAGATTCGGCGAGCAGGCTGGCCTGATTAAAGCCGCGTTCGCGTTGTCGCGCCGGATGTAGGGGAACCGGCACAATGAGGTCGAACGAAACTTCGCGCAGTCGTTCGTCGTCCATCGCAGCCCGCAGCCACAGCGCTATAAGATGGCGGAGATGCGTTTGCCGGGCGTACTTAAATTCGTGGATGATTTCGCGCACGATACCCCGGCCGCGATACGCGGAGACGGCAGCGTCGAAGTGGATTGTGCGATGCGCGCAGTTGGCACAGGCAAACGCGCCGGTGATGGAACCATCAAACGGCTCAGAACATTTCTCGCAGAACGGCGGCACGATACGCAGCACTCTGGTTTCGCATGCATCGCAGAGATAGCGGCCACTACTAAGGTTCTTCCCACAAATCGTGCACGTCGCCGGATACAGTAGAGATACGGCTGCCTGGAATAGCTCAGACTTGTGAAGTGCGACCATGTTTGAACCAGACTCGCATCAGAATCCACGTTATCGCCGCCAGGCAGAGGGGCACGATCCCAACCAGCATGTTTTTGCCGAGCCAGGGCAAGGCAACAATTTGCCTGCGCGCCAGCCAATTAAACGTGCCGCTCGCAAAAATCCATCCGGCGTGAAGACCAATTGGCAACCATAACGAATTCGTAAGGAGACGTGCGTCAGCGAGAATACATCCGATCAGAAATAACGTCGCAAACGCAGACGCAACCATGATCGGGTCTCCGAAACCCGCGAACGCCTGGGGAATTGATTCGAAGCCAGAAGTCCACGTTACAGTTGCAACTTCGCGTTCTGATCCTTTCAAAAAATGGACTGCTGCAAACAGCAGGGAGACGGAAATGATCGGCAGAACCCTTCGTCCCGTCCTGAGCAGAATGCCCAAAACGATTCCGCGAAAGAACGTCTCTTCGATTAATGGAACGGCAATTGCCGCGAGGACCACCTTACCAAAACGTGGCAAGACGATGACATGTCGGAATGAGTAAAGGTGCTCTGCGATGAGGAAAGCGCCGCAAACAAAGAGGGGAGTGATCGAGAGGAGAAGGCCGACGCCAGAATCGCGACTCCAGAGTGGATTAGGAGCGAGGCCCAGATCCGCCATCCGCCGCACGTGACTCGCGGATAGCAACGGCCAGAGCAAGACCACGGCAGCAATCAGGACTGCACGATGAAAGAACGTGTCGAAATCATATTTCCCCAGAAACGAAAACGGGCCGTGCCCGACAAGCCAATGTGCGGACCAGAAAAGCAAAGGAGCAAGGAGGGCCCCGAGAACTACGGTTGCGACAAAATAGGCCGCCAATCTAGCTGCGTCTTTCAAGCCTGCTAATGTAAGGTCCTACCGCGATGGGGAGTCAACACATATGGACGGAAAGAACCGCTGAGGGCACCAGACGCGAGGTGCGGGCCACCAAGTTCGGCGGCGCGTGGCGTCTACAAGCGAAAACCGCGGATGATATCGACTGGACCTATTACAAACGTCCGCTGCTCGAGGATTTGCTGACCTTGAAGGACATTGTTGCCCGAAAATATCAACGGCGGCGTGCTTCGAGCGAGGATGTGGCGTCTATTGAGAGACTCATTGCCGAACAGACAGACACCGGATCAGAGAGACACCTGAGCAGGCCGTGAGTGACCGGAAACAGGGGGCACGAGGTTGGTGTTCTCGAAATGAACACAAGGAAGGATTCTCCATCACTATTATAATTTGTAACAAACTGATATTCAGCGTGTCCCAATGAATATTACTTGGACTTACAATAAAGTATTTCTGAGTTAATTACCCGGATTGCTAAAGCTGTTCGACCATCTTACGCGTAAACATGCCGAAAAAGTTGCGGCTTGATTTGCTACTAGTCGGGAAGGGCTTGTTTTCGAGCCGGGAGCAGGCGCGACGCGCCATATTGGCCGGCGAAGTTAGCGTCGGCACCAGGACGGCCGCGAAGCCTTCGGAACTGCTAAATAAGGAAGCGCCAATCGTCGTGAAGGCGGCACGCCAATACGTCGGGCGGGGCGCTCTGAAGTTGGGGCCGGCGCTCGATCACTTCAGTATCGAAGCGCGGGGGAAAACCGCGCTCGACATTGGTGCGTCGACCGGCGGTTTTACCGATTGCCTCTTGCAACGCGGCGCCGAGAAGGTTTACGCCGTTGATGTCGGCTATGGTCAACTGGACTGGAAACTTCGTTCTGATCGGCGGGTGATTGTTCTCGAAAAGGTGAACGCGCGGTTTCTCACAAGCGAGCAGGTGCCGGAACTTGTCGATATTTGCGTCATTGATGTTTCTTTCATTTCTTTAACTCTCATTTTGCCCAACGCATTGGCGTTACTGAAGCCGGCCGGGGTGATTCTTGCGTTAATCAAACCGCAGTTTGAGCTGCAACGCTCCGAGGTGGGAAAAGGCGGAATTGTTCGCGATCCCGGCTTGCACCGGAAGGCACAACGCAAGATCGTCGCGTTTGTGAACGATCTAGGTCATGTTGTGCCCGGTATCGCGCCAGCCGCGATCAAAGGCGCGGACGGCAACCAGGAATTCTTCGCATGCATACGAAAACGATCGGGTTAATAGCTCATACTGGAAAGCGAGGCGTCGCGGAGTTAATCAACGCCATTGCCGAGGAATTCGAACGGTTCTCAATTTCCATCCTGTTCGAAAAAGAAACCGCACGTGTGGCTGGAAAACAGTTGGGGTACCCCGTGGCGGAGCTTGGAGCGATGACAGATCTGCTGGTTGTAGCCGGTGGCGATGGCTCAATTCTGCGGGTGATTGGTCAACTCGGCGAGATGATCAAGCCTATATTCGGTATCAACGTCGGTTCTCTTGGTTTCCTGACTTGCGCGAGCTCGGCAAATTATCGCGAAGCGGTGGAGTGCATTGCCAAAGACCGGATTAATTTCAGTCACCGCGCGCTGCTCGAGGCCAGGGTTAGTCTCGGTGACAAGAGAACAGGCAAAATGCTCGCTCTAAACGATGCGGTGTTGAGTCGTGGAGAACTTTCGCGGCTGGTGCTTCTCTGCACCAGGGTCAATGGCGAACCGTTGACCGAATTCAACGCCGACGGTTTGGTAGTGGCCACGCCCACAGGCTCGACTGCTTACTCGTTATCGGCTGGCGGACCGATTCTCGACCCGGAATCAGGCGTCTTCGTGATCACTCCGATTTGTCCGCACGTTCTTACGAACCGCTCAATCATAGTTGCAGATAGTTCGATTATAGAAATCGAAGCCAGCGATCCCGATTATCCCGTGTACCTCACGCT
>JBLMXD010000247.1:0-5656 GCA_050257575.1 Alphaproteobacteria bacterium
CGCATTGCTTTCAGGACGCAATCACCACGCTGTCGGGTTCGGTTCGATTGCCGAGTTGGAAGGCGGCTGGCCCGGCTACAGCTCAAACTGGCCCAAGAGCGCGGCCTCCATCGCGCAGATATTGCAGGGCAACGGGTACAGTACCGCTGCGTTTGGCAAATGGCATTTGACCCCGGACGATCAACAGAACATGGCCGGGCCGGTCGATCATTGGCCCAACGCCCTGGGCTTCGATTACTTCTGGGGTTTCCTCTGTGCCGAGAACAGTCAGTTCGATCCGTTGCTGACGGAGAACAACAAGATCATCGGCGTGCCGAAGGAGAAGGATTTTTACCTCAATCCCGCCCTCGCAGATCATGCGATTTCGTGGATTCGCGGCCAGAAGTCGGTCGCGCCCGACAAACCATTTTTCGTTTATTTTTCGACCGGCGCCAGTCACGCGCCGCACCAGGTGCCCAAGGAGTGGAGCGACAAGTATAAAGGGAAGTTCGACATGGGCTGGGACAAGCTGCGGGAACAAACCTATGCGCGTCAGAAAAAGCTCGGCGTTATTCCCGCCAACGCAAAGCTCACGCCCCGCGACCCCGCATTTCCGGCATGGGACAGCGTCCCGGCGGATGTGAAGAAACTGTACGCACACCAGATGGAGGTGTACGCCGGTTATCAGGAAAACACCGATTTCGCGGTGGGACGTGTGTTGAAAGCAGTCGAAGACCTGGGCATCGCCGATAACACGCTGATCATTTATATCTGGGGCGATAACGGCGCGAGCATGGAAGGGACAGAGACCGGCACATTCAACGAGGCTGTAGTCTTGAACGGCATCCCGCTCACTGCCAATCAGGAGCTGGAAGCAATCAAGAAGTACGGTGGTATGGACAAATGGGGAGGCCCGGACATGGATCCGCATTATGCAGCGGCATGGGCGTGGGCCGGCAACACACCCTTCAAGTGGGGCAAACAAATTGCGTCACATCTTGGTGGAATCCGCGATCCGATGGTGATCGCCTGGCCAAAACGCATCAAAGATAAAGGCGGCCTGCGCAGCCAGTTCACCCATTGTAATGACATCGCGCCGACGCTTCTTGATGTCACCGGGATTCCGGCTCCGAAAGAAGTCAATGGTGTCGCTCAGATGCCAATGCATGGTGTGAGCTTTGCGCAGACGTTCGCCGACGCGAACGCGCCCTCGCGGCACACCCAGCAATACTTCGAGATCCTCGGCAATCGCGCCATGTACAAAGACGGCTGGCTCGCGTCGTGGCGTATGCCGCGGATCCCCTGGAAACTCGATCCCGCGACGCTGGCCGAGTTCGCTCCCGGCAAATGGAATCCGGACGACGTGAAGTGCGAACTTTACAATCTGAACGAGGACTTTTCACAAGCTGATGACGTTGCGGACAAATACCCGGACAAGGTGCGCGAATTGACGGCTTTGTTTTGGTCCGAGGCGCAAAAATACCAGGTACTGCCGATCCTGGCCGAGCTTGCGCCCTTTTACGGTTTCCCACGTTACATAACGGACCGAACCAAGTTCATCTACTACCCCGGCACAGAAAACATCACCTCGGGCATGATTCCTTCGCTCTACAATCGGTCGTTCAGTATTAGCGCCGATCTCAACAATCCCGGGCGCTCGGGGTTGCTACCAGGAATTGCCGGGGTCATTGTCGCCGAGGCGAGTTTTCTCGGCGGATTTTCTCTCTACGTCGAGGGTGATCGACTGCATTTCACCTACAGTTTTCTCGGTCTTAAACTCGATACGCTCGATTCGCGCGACCGGTTGCCGGACGGCAAGATCAATGTGCGCTATGAATTCACGGCGGACAAGCCGGGCGAACTCGCTACCGGCGGGACGGGGCGATTATTCATCAATGGGAAACAGCAGGCGGAAGGCAGACTCGACCACACCGTCCCCCTGCGCTTCAGTCTCTATGCGGGGATGGACATTGGAACCGACAACGAGTTGCCCGTAGTACCCAAACTCTGGTACGCCAAAATCCTGCCGAAGGTTTTCAGAGGGACGCTCGAAAAGGTTGAGTTTGATCTAGGCCCGGACAAGCCCACCGCCGACCAGCAACAAAGGCGATATCTTCAGCGTTTTGCCGAAGCGGTGCGCAATTGATTGGGAACGATTACTTCGCCTGCTTTTCGACCAGGTAAACGATCCTTGATAGCCGCCTCTCACTTGTTAGGCGGTGCACAGCATCGAAGAATTGTTGAAGCCCGGCGAAGCGTTCTTCCCCTTCAATTTTTGTCAACGCATCTTTATGGCGCTGCCTTGATTCGTGCCAGCGCGCGGCCACCAGCGCAGCATTTGCAGTGACATCTTCCTGTCTCAGCAAATGAAATCCTGCAGATGCAATTAACTGCTCGTTGATGCCAGGCGGCACGAATAGGAAAAGGCCAATTGAACTTCTCTGGGCCAACTCGTCGTTGGTAACCGGCCCTGTAACTACCACTGGATCAGTGAATACGGCGCGCCGGCCCGGGCGCAAGATGCGGCGCCATTCCTGGAGTACTTTCAGGCGATCGAGAAAATGATTCATCGAATCGATGCAAAGGATTGCGTCGAACGAGTCATCGACGAAAGGCAACCGCGAATTCGCGTCCGCGACGGTAAAAGTTACCCGATCGGATTGATTTGAACTGGCAGCCCGTTCGCTCGCCGTCGTAACCCCCGCTGCATTTGCATCGATTCCCGTAACCCGGCAGCCCATACGATCGGCGAGATAGCATGCCGGTCCGCCGGAGCCGCTGGCAACCTCGAGAACGTGATGGTCGCTTTGAAGGTCTAACCACGAGAGAAAACGATCGTATTCCTCGACCGTATTCCAACTGTTCTGGCCAATGTCCTGACCGAATGTTTCTTCACGGATTTTTTCCAGAACCTGCCTGGTGAAATGGCTGTAGGTGCTGTCGAACAGATCAACGCGTTTTGCCATTTTGTGACCTTTGGACACTACAATGTGATTTGATTCCCACGGTGGCAAGAATGTGTCTACACAATTGAGATGAATGTTGCCGACAGGAAAGGCGTGTGATTGGCTAGCCGCAGTTATGCCCGGAGAATTCAAACCAGTTCGATTTTTTGTGATGATGGCGATCGCAGCTTTTGTGATGTGTGGTGTGACCGCGTTTTACACCAAGCGCGCCGAGCACGGCCGCACGCCGGAGGAACGGCAGGCATATTGGATCGGCGAGAAAGCGGGAGAGCAAGCGGGGTCCGACGCAAAACTGCCGACGCCCGCGGCGCTCAACATGATGGCGCAAAAGTATTTCCAGCAGCAGGGATCGGGGAACCAATCGGATTGGAACCTCGCATTCGAGCATGGTTACGAGGACGGATTCAATAAAACGCACCCCTCGCGATAGGATCGGTTGTTGGTAACGAGAAGCGGAAGCACGAACGCCGAACATCGAACATGAAGCTGTCGGCGAAGTTTGAGGAAGCGCTGATCTATGCGACGCGAGCGCATGGCGGTCAGGTGCGCAAGAAAACAGGGATTCCGTACGTCGCGCATATCCTTGGTGTTACTGCGATCGCGCTGGAGTACGGTGCCAATGAAACCGAAGCGATCGGTGCGCTTCTTCACGACACCGTGGAAGACTGTGGTGGTGTGGAACGATTGCGCGACATCCGGGAGAAATTTGGCGATGACGTCGCCGGGATCGTTGACGGTTGCACGGACACGTACGAGACGCCAAAGCCGCCGTGGCTGGAACGAAAACGCGCTTATATTAAGCATCTCGAAGACTCCGATTCCTCGACGCGCCTGGTGTCGGCGTCCGATAAGCTGCATAACACGCGGGCCATTTTGGCTGAGCTTCGAAGAATTGGTCCGCAGGTTTTTGAGCGGTTCAGCGGAAAGACCGACGGCACGCTTTGGTACTACCGAACGCTTGTCACTGCGTTTCGCCAGCATAGTGATCATGCCGATCTCATCGACGAACTCAACCGGGTGGTGATGGAGATCGAGAAGATAGTGCGAGAAAAGGCACAGTGAAGTCGTGGCCGGTGTCGGAGATGCCGGCTACGTCGCGAAAACCGGCGAATCATCGACCGAGCTTAGGCAACCGAAGGCTTGTAATCTCTGTGCGATCTGTGCTGATCTTTGGGTAAGTGAAAGCGCGAACGATAGTTAAATGGGCGATTGGTGCTGTGGCGGTCATTGCTCTCGTAGCTGTGTGCGGCGTGGTGTGGTTGTTCGTCGCTTTTTTCATGGATATGGAGAAGGGCGAGAGACATCGCCGCCAATTTCAGGCAGAACTGGACTCCGGAAGATATGACTTTGGCGATCAGCCGGCGCTGTTCGCCGTGGCCCAGGGTATCGTCAAGAACGATCCGGACGCGATTCGAGCAGCGGCGAAGGCCGTGCCGGATTTGCAAGCGCCCGGGAAAGACGGCACGACGCTGCTCGACTTCGCTGTCAGACAATCGTGGCAGCACCCGGAATTAGTCGACGCAGTTAAGACATTGCTTTCGCTTGGCGCGGATCCGAATTACACGAACGGACATCGGGATTCCTTCGCCATGGCTGACGCGGGACATTCATCGGCGCCGATTTTGCGCGCCATGCTGGAGTCCAAGGGGAACCCGAACGCTCGCGATGAGTTTGGCCGGCCGATGATTCTTATGAACTGGTATCTGGGTTATTACGAAAACCAGGCGAGGTCGCGTCTCGAGCTGCTCCTCGATCATGGCGCTGACGTTAATTCTGCGATGCCAGCGGAGGGATCGGATTCTGCCGGTTATCCATTGCTGCTGTATCGCACGGCAATGGGACTTAAAGACAATGCTGCATATTCAGACTCCCTGCTCTTGCTAGAGCGCGGCGCGGACCCGAATCGCGCTGGCGCTGACGGAATGTTGTTCGGAAAAATGCTTTTAGCTCACCAGGCGCACTTCCAGCAAACGCATAAACCGCCGCCTGCGGAATTCACCGCGCTTTGGGATTGGACCGAAAAGCACGGGATCGTTCAGCCAAGCCGCTAGATGAATTAAACGCCGAGCAGAGATGCTTGCTCGACAACCTGGGCGTAAAACCTTTATTGCAAGGCTCTCATGAACCCGCCGCCTCTACCGGCTCCCAAACGGTTCCCGTGGATTCTTTATTGGATCCTTTTGGTTCTCATCCTGGTATTCGCGTTTGCGCCGATCGGGTCGGTGATCCTATGCGGCATCATTGCCAATGCATTTGGCTGTAGAGTGGATGAAGGGTCGGTACATCCCTGCATCATCGGCGGGCAGGATTACGGCCATCTTCTTTATTCGCTGGGTGTTCTGGGTTGGTTGATGTTGGTCACTCTTCCATGCGGCCTTTTCGCTTTTGTTGCGTGGCTGATCGTCCTGATCCTTCATCGGGCAAGCTGGCGCAAGCGAGTCACTACTGGAATTCCTCCTCCCGTTCCACCGCCGACCGTGACAGCCTGAGCACATTGCTTATGAGAATTCACGCCGCACAGTTTCTCGCGTTGATCGTAGTCTGCCTGCAACTCGATATGCAACGGACACATGCCGCTCCAACCACATCGAAGCCCGCATTCGTTTTCTCAGGGGTGGATTATTTCCACCGCTGGTCGCAGAACGATCAGCACGAATTCACGCCTCAAAGTCAGGAGGATCTCGAAAAATGGTCGGACATGATCACGATCG
>JBLMXD010000248.1:0-7704 GCA_050257575.1 Alphaproteobacteria bacterium
GCCACGTTGCGCGCGTCAGCCACGGCCTGTGGCCCACAGCATTTGTCTTCGGCGCGTGAAATGCAATCCTGCGGCCAGACCTTCATCGTGACGCCGATGACTTCGTAACCCTGCTCACGCAGCAGGTATCCGGCGACGCTGGAGTCCACACCACCGCTCATCCCAAGCAAAACGCGTTGTTTCCTTAAATTCACCAGAGCAAAGAATCTCGATCAACGGGCGAGTGAGTCAACGAGGCAGCAGCGGTTCCCGGGAACCGGCATTAAGGGACCATCGAGTGCAATCGTCCTTGTCTTGGCAGCCGGCTTACGAACGGACTGCCGCGCAAGGTAAATCGCCACGGCAGGTGCGCCGACCGGCTGATGCCAATGCGTTTGTCTGCCACCACGTCGAACTGTGTCTGCGCGTTGGATACAAAGCAATGGGATAGATCGGAGCACAAATCTATCTCATGGTCGTGCCCGGTGATCGCAAACGCCTGCGTGAGCTTACCTGGCCCCGAGCAAAGTTGACGAACATCGGCAACTCTGCGGCGCTTCTTCATCAATTCGATTCCCTGCCGGGGTTCAAGGGCGCGAATCAAAACAAAACCGTCCGCGCGTCCTTTCACCAGCACGTTCAGCATCCAATGGACACCGTAATTAAAATAGACGTACGCTGCACCTGCTTTATTCCGCTCGATGAAGCTGCGAGCGCTCGGCCGCGTAAACGTATGTGCGGCTTCATCATCGATGGCCGCATAGGCTTCGACTTCGACCACCGCCCCGGAGCACTCACCCCAAACCAGTTCCTTCCCGATGAGCTCGCGCGCGCACGTAAGCGGATCACGTTTAAAGAACGCCGCTCGAACAATTTTTCTCACTTCCTCTGCCTGCCTACTCGCTTGTCTCGTGAGCAGACTTAGCTTTGTGGCGGTGGCTTATAATAAATATGAAGTGTGACTTTGCTGTCGACAGGTTTGCCGTCGCGAAACGCCGGAATGAATTTTGCGCCTGTAAAATCAGACATCGCTGCGTCGCCGAAATTCAAAAAGGGCGGCTCCTCGGACAAAACCTGCATGTTTTTCAGATTTCCCGCCGCATCGACTTCAACCTCGAGGTCAACAGAGGCGGTCAAGCTCACCGTCGTCGGCACTTCTGGATAATGTGTTCCCGTGAATTTCGAGCCCTCGCCGACAAACGGCTGTGGATCGATAAAATCACTTTCCTTGTCGAGTTCCGGCAGTTGCTGATTGGCGAAGATACGCAGACGCGGTTTGCCGTTCACTACTGCGAACTTGACCGTTCCGTAGAACACGGCAATGACCGGCTTGTGGTTGTGAATTCCCGGAATGAACTTCGCAGTTGCCAGGCGTTTGAGTAACTCCTGCTCCAACAATTCTGATCCACGTGTGCCGCGATAGGCACCGCTGCGAACAATTTCACCGGTCGGCGCTACGAGACAGGAAAACATTACGGCGGCCTCTTTTTGACCCTTCTTGATCAGATCGGCGGTATCGATTGTGTTAATGAGAGAATTGGGAGCTGATCCGACCAGCGCCGGCCGAAACTCCGGCAGCGCCGGGGTCGGCGACGGCGATTGCGCGGCCGGTTTGGGCGTTTGCGATGTCGCGGAACCCGAACCGAGCAGCAAACCAACAAGACAAAGTATTACAAGCCGCATGGCGTGATAGGCAAGCGAAAGTCGATCGTTTTGCAAGGGCAAACTGGCAGGTCAGGCGGCCAGGTCCAGCGACGTTGCCGCACCAATTCTGTGAATAACCTTGTGCCGCCTGAAGTAATCGATCAACGCATCGCGCGTCTGCACCGGGTGCAGAACATAGTTCGCCTCCGGTTTCTCAAGCAGAGCCCGCAGTTTCACGAAATGATGACCGGCACTCCGCGCGTCAAAACTGTTGACTGCGATAAGGTACTTTCTGCCGCGCTCCAGCGGGCGACCATTTGGAAACACCATCGACGCAATCCTGCGATCGGAACCGCGGCCCTCTATTTTCACTTCGATGCCGAGCAAATTCCGTGGCTCGCGACTGCCATAAATTTCCTCCATGACCGTTTTGAGTTCGTCGGTCGAAAGCGTGGCGGTAACGATGAAGTTTTCGTAGGGAAGAATGTTCCAAATGTCGTTTACCGTTTTAGGGCCGGCGAGGAGTTGAGCGTTCCCGTCGAATACGCCGTGAATCACACCGTCCACGGCAATCTTCCGTTCTTGAAGAGATTCCTTGATTGCCGCGCCGATCAATTTCTCGACATCGCCTGGATGACCGGGCCGGCCCCGGGCGCGTAATATCTCCGCCAGCTCGCCGACCGGTTGCGCTAGGGCAGCTTCCGAATCGGTGAGCTGTTGTTTTGCTCTAGAAATAACAACGTGATCGGGCTGAAACCGGCTGTCCATCAGCTCGCAGATCGCTTCACGCTCCAGCAACTTCCTCGAATTCCGATCGAACAAAAGATCGACGCGGCCCACGTGGATCCCGAAATGGTCTGCCTGCGTAAAAAGCACGTTGTTCGTTAGGCGACTCGGAATTGCCTGGTGCGTGTGACCGGCGATGAATACCGCGACATCCGGGAATTCGGTAGTCAATGCCATCACGGCGTTTGCGAAGTCATCGCCGCCTGTCCGCGGTTTGAGTCCCATGTGTCCAGTAAGCACGATCGCATCCGCGCCGTTGCTCTTTGCTCGCACAACCGCTCGACGCGCAGCCTCAACGGGATGTTGAAATGACATTCCGCTTGTGAATTCTGTTGGGAGCCAGAACGACATGCCCGGCGTCGTGACCCCGATGATCGCAAGTCTGATCCCCGCAATTTCCTTTAATATGAACGGCTGAATTTTCGCCAGCGGGTTTTTGGCATCTACAAATTCCCCTGTGGGCTTGCCTTCCCACACGATGTTGGCGCCGATCACCGGCATTTCCGATCTCTGCAACGCCTGCTGAAACGGCTCGACTCCCCAATCGAACTCATGATTCCCGACGACCCATGCATCGTATTGGAGATGATTGAACAAGTCGATCATCAGCTCGCCCTTGCTTCGCAAGCTGACGTCGGTCCCCTGATAAACGTCGCCGACGTCGATCAAAATCGAGTTAGGATTCTGCCGTCGCCAGCGGCGAATCTGCGTAACACATCGAGCCAGGCCGCCGCGATCGGTGGTTCCTTGATAATCGGACGTCGGCAAGATATGGCCGTGCAAATCGGTCGTATGCAGGATCGAAACGCAAATCGTATCGTCATTAAACGCGGCAGCGGCGCTCGCCAGAGTTGGTGCCGCGCTGATTAACCCCGTTTGCCCAACCAGCTTTAAGAAATCGCGGCGCGTCCAGACTTTGTTCTGACAGACCATTGGGGTAACAGCTTCGCTCGATGATAGGCGGGAATGTCCCCTTGCTTCAATGGAAAAGCACTGCGTCTTTCGCTTGATCAGACAACCGAAGGCTTTATATCCTTTTGTATGCTCAACGAAGATTCCATCACCGAACTGAAAACAGGCCTCAGAGGCAGACTGATCCAACCGGGTGACGCGGACTATGATGAAGTCCGGAAAGTGTACAACGGGATGATCCATAAGAAACCGCGTTTGATCGCACGTTGCGTCGATGTTGCGGATGTAATTCGTTCAATAAATTTCGCGAGACAAAACAATCTACTGGTCTCAATTCGCGGCGGTGGTCACAACGCGGGAGGCTTGGGAATTTGCGACGATGGCCTGGTAATCGATCTCTCGCCGATCAAATATACGCGCGTCGATCCCGCGGCTCGCACCGTGAGAGTCGGCGGCGGATGCGTGTGGGGTGACGTCGATCACGCCACGCACGCATTTGGTCTCGCCACTCCGAGCGGCGTCATTTCCACGACGGGCGTCGGCGGACTGACTCTGGGCGGCGGCGTCGGTCATCTCACCCGCAAATGCGGATTGAGCATCGATAATCTGCTCTCGGCTGATGTGGTATTGGCAGACGGCAAATTTGTAAAGGCTAACGCTGAGGAGAATCCCGATCTTTTCTGGGCGCTACGGGGCGGCGGCGGGAATTTTGGTGTTGTCACTGCGTTCACGTTCAAGCTGCATCCGATTGATACGCTCTATGCCGGCCCCATGCTCTACGAGCTGAGCGAGACTGCTGACGTAATGAAATGGTATAGGGATCTAATCCCCTCGGCACCCAATGATCTGAATGGCTTCTTCGCCTTTCTCACCGTCCCGCCCGCTCCACCTTTCCCGGAACACCTGCACATGAAAAAAATGTGTGGTGTGGTCTGGGCTTACACCGGGCCCCAGGAAAAAGCAGAAGAAACGTTCAAACCGATCCGCGCTTTTAAGAAGCCGGCGCTCGATTTTGTGGGACCGATCCCGCAACCGGCGTTGCAAAGCATGTTCGACGCACTGTATCCACCGGGCCTGCAGTGGTACTGGCGCGCCGATTTTGTGAATGAGATCAGCGACGACGCAATCGCGCAGTACATTCGCTTCGGTGAAGCGCTTCCTACCATGCATTCCACGATGCACATGTATCCGATTAACGGCGCCGCAGCACGGATAGGCAAAAGCGACACGGCCTGGAATTATCGCGATGCCAATTGGGCGCAGGTGATTGTCGGCGTGGATCCCGATCCGGCGAACAACGAGAAAATCATTTCGTGGACGAAAGATTTTTACGATGCGGTGCATCCGTATTCCGCGGGGGGAGCCTACGTGAACTTCCTGATGGGAGACGAAGGTGAAGAACGCGTGAAGAAAACGTACGGCGATAATTACGAGCGGCTGGTCACGATCAAAAAGAAATACGATCCCAATAATTTCTTCCGGGTGAACCAAAACATTAAGCCGCAGTAGTTGTAGCCGCGTTCGCCGCGGCGAGCGCGCGGCGTTTGACGCAAACGCCTCTACAAGGGAGAGCGACTAAGCCATGACCGCCGAAGAGCTACGATCATTGCAAGCGCCTCTGAAAGCGCAGTATCGCCACCATCCCGAGACGGCATCGGTCACTCTGCGCGCCGAAGGACGAGTCGGCAGCAATATCACCTGCAAAATCGAAACCGGTAAGGCACGGGTGGAAGCAGGGCTTCATCCTGCGACCGGCGGCGGCGGGCAGAGCGCATGTTCGGCAGAGATGTTGCTCGAAGCGCTGGTAGGTTGCGCTGGCGTTACCCTGAGCGCAGTCGCCACCGCTCTGGGCATTCAATTGCGTCATGCAACGATCCGAGCCGAAGGCGATCTCGATTTTCGGGGGACACTGGGGGTTTCCAAAAATGCACCCGTTGGACTTAATCAGATCCGATTGCATTTTGACTTAGATACTGACGCAACCGAAGAGCAGGTCTCGACGTTGATTCGATTAACCGAACGCTACTGCGTCGTGTACCAAACGTTGAGCCATCCTGCTGAGATCACAGTTTTGCATCGGGTAATATCTCGCTAAAATCTGCGCCTATGCCGTTATACATGGACATCCACAATCTCGACGAAGGCACGACTCCTGAAGATGTCGCGAAAGCTCATGCTAAAGACATGGAAACGCAGAAGAAATACGGCGTCGAGTACACCAAATACTGGGTGAATGAGACTGGGAAAAAGGTCTTTTGCCTCGCCCATGCGCCGAACGCCGAGGCAGCAGAGCGAGTCCATCGCGAAGCACACGGGATGATGGCCGACAAGATTATCGAGGTTCAGCCTGAGCTCGCCGAAGGTTTTTTAGGTGGTGTTGAGACAAACGCAGCCGGGGCAGTCATCGTTGCCGGCGGCGGAGCCGATGCCCGTGATCCAGGCATTCGAACGATTCTGTTCACCGATATTGTAAATTCAACGACGCTGACGCAATTGCTTGGCGACGAAGCGGCGCTTGTGATGCTGGGCGTGCACGACACGATCGTGCGAGATGCATTGGCTGCCTCGGGAGGACGCGAGGTAAAGCATACCGGGGACGGCATCATGGCGTCGTTCGTCTCAGCAGCCGGCGCCGTTCGATGCGCCATCCAAATACAGCGCGAATTAGATAAGCATGCGCAGGCGAATCCCGAACGCACGCTTAAGGTTCGCGTGGGCGCGGCTGCCGGCGAACCGGTTGAACAACACAACGATCTGTTTGGCTCAACCGTCCAACTGGCCGCCCGTCTCTGCGCTCATGCGCAACCGGAACAAATCCTGGTATCAAATGCCATTCCCGACCTCTGTCTCGGCAAAGGACTCCTATTTGAAGACCTGGGCGAAGTGACGCTCAAAGGGTTCGGTTCGCCTGTCCGCGCCCATGCCGCCGCGTGGAAGCAGCCGAGTTAGGCGCCTTGGGTCTCCAACGAATTGAAGATTTTCAGAAGCCGAATTTCCGTTGGATGCCGCGGATATTCTCCACCTAAACCGTCGCAATGAGAATTATTCTTCTTGGCAACGCCGGGGCAGGCAAAAGCACGATGGCGCATTGGATGGCCGGCGACCGGTTTATCCCGCGCCTGTCATTGGATCAAATCGCGTGGGACAAAGGTCCAAAACGCAAACCTCTGGAGACTAGTTTGCGACTGCTAAACGATTTTATCCAGGGCAACAAAGAATGGATTATCGAAGGTTGTTACAGCGATCTGATCGAGGCCGCACTTCCATATTGCACTGAGCTACGGTTTTTAAACCCTGGGACCGAAGTGTGTGTGGCTCACTGCCATCGCCGACCATGGGAACCTGAAAAGTTTTCCTCGCCAAACGATCAAGCAGCTATGCTGGCGCCGCTAATTCAGTGGGTCCGGGAGTACGAGACCCGCGGTGATGAATATGGTTTGAAGAGGCATCGGCAGGTTTTTGACCATTTCCCAGGGCCAAAGCGTGAATACACATCGGTAGATTCCTATACCAATGTTTGATCCCTCACATGCATGGAACGGCGGGATTTGGTCCTGCCTGGACCTCGGACGCTATTTGCCGCCGCCAGTGATGCGTTCGTTAGATGAGCATTACAAATGCCGATGAAGCGTATCGTTCTTTATCTACTCTGCGTCACTCTAACGTGCGGCTTGTGCCGCAGCGATGTGACGAAGCTTGCGGCGCAAGATCGTGCCGCGTTGGAGAATGCGTCGCGTTTCCATGAGGTACATTCCACCAGCGATTTGCCACCCGCTGTTCTCGCGCTTTGTGACGGCGGCGGAGATGGCACACTCGCGGAACCGGGCCAGAAGTGGAACGCGACCGATGTGATTATGGACCCAAGTCTTCCGGGCAAACGTTTGATATGGGCGGCAGTCGGCGGCGATTATTACGTCGTGCATTACGAACGCGGCGGAATCGCGCACACGTATCACATCCTCGTGGCCAAACTGACCAAGGGTAATGCGAAGCCAAAACCGGTCTGGCGCGCAATGGGAGGTCCGTTCAAGAATTACGCAGCATTTCTTGACGCGTTGCGAAGCGGGAAGCTGGACGACCGGCTCGATTATCCACATTGAGCGGCGCGCGCCTGGCGGTCGCACCCTACCAATGTCGCAAGGTGGATCGACTTCTCCTGAAGGTGATGGAACAAGCTCGCCGAAGGCGCAAATAATCAGGCGGCAAAGCCTCGGCCGTTTGCCAACGCGTTGAGTACAACGCGTTCCACCCTTATAGATCCGAGCAATGCTGTAAATTCTGTTCAAGCTCTCATGCAACTCGAAGGAATTGACCATATAGCAATGGGTGTTCGTGACGTTGAGCGATCCGCCAGGTGGTACATAGACGTTCTCGGTTTCGAGC
>JBLMXD010000249.1:0-4250 GCA_050257575.1 Alphaproteobacteria bacterium
TCAGAACCCTGGTGCGCACCCGGTCGCGTCCTTTTTCCAGAACGACCAGCTTGATCAAGCCATTGTCGACCAGGATCGCGTTGCCAACCGCCACGTCATTCGCGAAGCCAGGATAATTCACATCCACCGAACAAGGCGCCTTGCTCTTCGCGCCACGCACTGTGAACTCCAGGATGTCGCCCGGCTTCAAATGGATATTTGTTTTCAGATCGCCGGTCCGAATGGCTGGCCCTTGTGTATCGAGCAGAACTCCAACGGGCCGACCCGCCTTTTGTCCCAGTGTGCGGATTCTCGGCACAATCTGGCTGACCCATTCATGAGTGGCATGACTCATGTTCACCCGGAAAACGTCAGTGCCCTTTTCAATAAGTTCACGGATTGCCCCGGTGCTCTCCGTAGCCGGTCCGAGTGTGCAGATGATTTTGGTTTTGCGCACGAATGAAAGAAGCGAGTTCCATTAACACTGAGCTTCAGCTGAGTGCAAATCCCTTAAACCGAATCGGCTGTTTGGATGCTGATTTGTCGGCGCTCATTATTTAGCGCCCGCGCCAATGTGATCGAAGACAAAACGCGGCGCGCCCGTGGCAGGCGTGCCGCGTTACGCAATCAGCGTTTGGCTTATTTCAGCTTCGCTTGAGTTTCTTTGGCCAGGTCGAGATGCTCCTGGATCACCTTGGCTGTGGTGTCTGCAAATTTCTTAACGTCGGAGTCGCTCCCCATGTTGGCTTCTTCTTTGAATTCCGCCAGGTCCTTCTCGTGGTCCTTGACCATCATATCCATGTAAGCCTTATCCGAAGTCCATTTCCCATTGTGCTCTTTGCCAGAAAGTTGAACACCCTTTTTTGAAGCGATGGACTTGAGTTGGTCGTTGGCTTTTCCGTGATCGGTGACCATTCGTTTACCGAATGATTTTACATCGTCGCTCTGGGCATTCTGTTCGGCCAAATTTCCCAGCGAGACTTCCATCATGCCGCCCTTAGCGGCTTTTTTCATGAACGTCTTGTCTTCTGCGCTCAAAGACGAACCCTCGTCGGTTGAAGTGGTTTTTGCGCTGGCCACTCCACCCAGGCGCATCGCCCCAAATGCCAGAGCGAGAACACATAACTGCGAAACAATTTTGATTTTCATGGTTTCCTTTAGTTGACGCGGTGCCGGGAAATCTCCCGGCACACATTTAAGAATCGGAAGCGGCCGACCGGTTGGACGCGACCTGAGTATCGTCGGATTTCTGCGGAGCGCGCGTTGGAGCCTAGGCTCTCGGAATTTTTTGTTCGTACGAGCTTTCGACGCGCCGGGCCACGTCCCGATACTCGTAGTCGACCTCGTAAATCTGCTTCATGCAATCGAGCGACTTTTTCGAGTCACCCATCCGCTCGTAAACAAGTCCGAGATTATAAACGATCTCCTTCTTCATCGCGTCCATCGATAAAATCTCCTGCGATCCTTTCTCGAGTTGCTTCATTGCCAGATCGAGCATTCCAAGCTCGGCATAACAGCAACCCAGCAGGTTTATGGCTTTCAATCGGGCGTGCGGATTTTGCCGCGCGCGCTGCAGTTCCGGCAGGGCCTCGCGCCAATGCCCGGCAGTAAAAAGGTTCTCTCCAAGCTCAAACCGGAGTTGCAGGTCCGTCGGGTTCCGCGCCACCCGTTCCTTTGCATCGGCGATGAGGATTTGCGCGCGGCTGATTCTGGCAGTGCGCAGTTGTTCGGATCTTTCCGCAAAGTCTTCGTCTCCCGCTTTGCGGGTCGCGAGAAATTCCTCGTGCGCAGCGATCTCACGCTCGAGGCATTTGATCTTCAAATCGGAAATCTTTCGATGTAACCCAATGTCTCCGCCTTTGGTCAGGTCGGCGGCATATTGATACCAGCGAACGGCCGACTCGAGATCATCCTTTTGCTCATTCAATGCGCCAAGGCGCCGCGCGAAGTCGAGGTTTCTCGGTGCCGCCTTGTGGCGTGCGTAAGTCTCGGCGATCTGTTGTTCAAGCGCTTCGCCGGTAAGCCGGATCCGGCTCTGTTGCTCGAGAGAAATCGCCTCCTCCTTATCTTTGATCAGGTCGCGGTAGCTTTCAGCCTGTGTCCAACCGCCTCGCTTCATCGAGGCGCGCGCGGAGGCATCTTTGCCTAATCGAAGGGCCTGTGCGTCGAGCGGATCGATTGCGGTGACTCGGTTGTATGCTTCTACTTCGTTCTCGTAGTCGCCAAGCTCGTGATACAAACGACCCAGTTCACCGAGCAGCTTGACGTCGCGGGGATTTTCTTCGAGTAAAGTCCGCAGGGCGAAAACTCCCACCTCAGGCCACCCGGCCGCCACCGCGGCTTCTTTCAACAACAGATTCGCCTGGTGATTGTAAGGCTCGGCCTCGAAAACCTCCTCCAACAGTTCCACCGCCCGTTTCGGGTCCTTTTTGACTTCGCGTTGCGCCTTCATCACGCCGATGGGAGCCGTCGAGATTTTGAAGAAACTTTTCTTGGCGGATTTGGTTTTTGTAACCTCCGTGCGTCGCAGCAGTTGGCGACCGGTGAGAAATTCCGGCTCTTGCTTAAGCACTTCCTGCAAGAGTGAAATCGCGTAATCAAAATTGCGCAGCTCAATGGCGGCCACCGCCTTTAGCCAGAGCGCGTGCAACCCTTCGCTCAGTTCCTTCTCGGTTTTGACTGCCATGTTGGGCGACAGTTTATCACAAAAACGGCTCCTTGCGTCGGGGCGCGCGGATGATCTTCAGACCGCGGCAGAGGCGCGAGGGCCCCCCGTTTATAACAAGTCGAGCTGCGGTTTTTGCGACTCCGGCATCCGTTTCGCTGATTTTTTTCCACGCGGCCTTGGTTCGGCTTCAGCGCGGCTTGAATTCTCGAGGTGGGCAAGAATTTCCTTGGCACGATCGAGGATTTCCTTGGGTAAACCGGCGAGGCGCGCGACCTGAATCCCGTAACTCTTATCTGCGCCGCCGGGGACGATTTTTCGAAGGAAAATCACCTGCTCGTTCCATTCGCGCACGGCCACGTTCAAGTTGCTCACGCCTTTCCGGTCGTCGGCGAGTTTAGTCAACTCGTGATAATGCGTAGCGAAGAGGGTGCGGGCCTTGATCTTATCGTAAAGAAACTCGGCGACGCTCCAGGCAATGGAGAGGCCGTCAAAGGTGGACGTGCCGCGGCCGATCTCGTCGAGTATGACTAACGATTGCTCAGTCGCGTTGTTGACGATATTCGCTGTTTCGTTCATCTCAACCATGAACGTAGATTGCCCGCGAGACAGGTCGTCGCTCGCGCCGACGCGGGTGAAAATGCGATCCACCATGCCGATCTCGGCGCTCTCAGCCGGGATAAAACTGCCGATTTGGGCCATCAACACGATGAGCGCGACCTGGCGAATGTAAGTCGATTTTCCGGCCATGTTCGGCCCGGTCACGATAGCCATGCGATTACTTTCGCCATCGAGCTCGGTGTCGTTAGGCACAAATTTCTCCTCGATGAGATTTTGATCGAGCACCGGATGGCGCCCATCTTTAATGATGAGCCGGAGCGATCCGTTTAGATTTGGCCGGCAATAGCGGCAAAGTCTAGCGGTCTCTGCGAGCGCACAGACCACATCGAGCACCGCGATTGCCTCCGCGGTTTGTTGGATTGGTTTAATCTCACGCAATGTTTCGTCGCGCAATTTCTGGAACAATTGGTACTCCAGGTTTCGGGCCCGTTCGTCTGCGCCGAGAATCTTTGCTTCTATCTCCTTCAACTCCGGGGTTATGAAGCGTTCACCACCCACCGTGGTCTGTTTGCGCGTGTAATGCGCAGGCACGTTCGCCAGATTCGATTTCGTGACTTCGATAAAATAACCGAATACGGAATTGTAACGGACTTTGAGCGACTTGATGCCCGTGGCTGCGATCTCCCGTTCCTGAAGATGGCTGATCCAATTCTTGCCTTCGCGCGAGCCCTGGCGCAATACATCGAGATCGGGATGAAAACCATCCCGGAAAATACCGCCTTCTTTCACCGCGAGCGGGGGATCATCAACCAGTGCGCTTGCCAGCTTTCCAGCGAGTCCCGGCATTTCCTGAATTTCGTGCCGAAGCTGCAGTGGCAGGCGTATCGCCTGCTTTGTTGAATCGTTCGCAGCCGACACGGCTGGCTTCACAGAATCCGCCGCGCCCTCGCCATGGCGAGCAGGTTGTGGTCGCGCGGTACCAAATTCGATCCGCTCGATCAGCTTTTGGAGTTCGCTCTTCAGCCTTGGGATTTGTTCCAGCGAA
>JBLMXD010000250.1:0-2726 GCA_050257575.1 Alphaproteobacteria bacterium
AAAGTTCGCGTCGGGGGGCGTGCCTGATTACAAACAATTTTCAGCGCGGCGTCGGCAAACGTTTCGAGCAGCGGCGGAAATTGCGCTGCAGTCGCCCCAATCGGAATGGCCGGTCATGCGCCGTCGCTCAGGGACTCGGCTCAGTGCCGGGACGCTGCGATGCGCAGAGAAACTAAGACAACGGCGCGACAAATCGGCCGAACAACTGGGCTTGGAGCAATCATTCATCGCGTCGCGCGGTGCGCTCGAGGCCGTCGCAGCTGACCCTGCGCGGGCAAAGGCACTGCTAGTGCCGTGGCAGCACGAATTGCTGGGAATTTGACGAGTAAAGTTGCAGCCGACACCAGTGATGCCGGCTCGAGCTTCGCTCTCAGGGAATAACCAGGGTCTGGCCGACAGTCAGATCTTTTGGATTGCGAATACTCTTCTTGTTGGCTTCGAGTATGTCTTTCCAGCGTTTCGAAGATTTGTAAAACTTCCTTGAGATCGAAAAGAGCGTGTCGCCCGACTGCACAACATAGGTTTGGCCCAACTTCTTTGCCGCTTTTTTGGATTTCGTATCGCCTGCCGCCGATTTCTCCAACGCCGTTCGTGACGCAGTGCGCTCTTCCAGTTCCTTGTGCATCATCAGATTTTCGTTGCGCAACCGGACTGCTTCCGCCCGGGTGATCACAGAATCGCCGGACAACGCGGTCAGCGCGGCGATCTCGTCCCGTTTCATGGAATCCTTGACGTCTTTCGCGTGAGAGCCGTTTGGATTGAGCGAGAGATATCGCTTGAAATGATGTAGAGCACCGACGGGGTCATTGAGCTTGTCATCATAAAGAAGCGCCAGTTTGTAGTGGACTTCAGCACCCCGTGGGCTGTCATCGAGTGCGGCTTCATAGAGATTGACGGCTCGTTCGTAATCACCCCGGGCTGCTTTGTTATCCGCGTCCAGTATCAGCTGCTCGTAGCGCGAACTGCCGACACGATCGCAGGCAGGCAGGCCGCAAAGGAGAACAATCGCCAGCCAAACACGTAAAAGGCTCAGGTTTCCCGACGATGGAGAAATCGCACCAGCTTGGAGTCGGCTGTTGGCAGCGCAACGCATTTTTGGCAATCTCCTTACTCGTGAAAGTGGGTGCACTTCAAATTTTTTTGTTCGTGGCAACGGGTCTCCTCTTTCCGGCTGCCCTTTTGCGCGGGACGCTTTCAACCGGCAAGACATATTCGATTAACTTTGTCGATATTGATGGCAATAAACTTTCTACGTCGGATGGACATGTGACTGTGGTGGTCCTGGTAACCACGGCGGACCGGGAAAAGGCGCGTGCCGTAGGTGATCATGTTCCGGATAATTGTTTGGGCAACCCGAATTACAGAATGATCACCATCGTTCATTTCAAGGGCAGGCACACTGTCATCGGGCGTCGAATTGCAACGAGCTTCGTCCGGCATCGAGTGCGTGAAGAAGCGAAACGCCTTCAGACACGGTATGACTTGCAAAAACTTTCCCGCGACGCCAAGGGCGATATCTATGTGGTTACCGATTTTGATGGAACGGCTGCTTCGCAATTAGGCCAGAACTCAGGGGCAACGGATTTTTCTGTTTTCGTCTTCGGTCGGACCGGGCAATTGCTTGCGCAATGGCCTGGCGTTCCCAGTACCGCACAATTGGCGGCTGTGCTAAAATTGCGGAACAATGCGAGTTCAGGAGATAGAGCACTTTCTTCTGACTGAAGCTGCGACCCTACGAAATGCACTTAGTATTTCGGCACGCTGGAATCGATCTGGTCCGACCAGGCGTCGATTCCGCCTTCGAGATTGTACACGTTGGTGAAACCGCGTTGCCGCAGTAGTCGCACGGCCTCAGCGCTGCGGCGGCCGCTGTGGCAATGAACCACAACCGGTTTCTCGCGTTGAAGTTCGTCCACCCGCACGCCGATCTCCCCGAGGGGGATTAACTTCGCGGCGTCGATCCGTGCGATTTCGTATTCGAAGGGCTCGCGCACGTCGATTAGTTCGAACGGTTCGGCTTCGTTCATTTTCCGTTTCAACTCATGCACGGAAATTGCCGGGACGGTTTCGGTGTCTCGCGCTCCGCAAAACTGGTCGTAATCGATCGGCGCAAAAATTCTAGGACTGTCGCCACAAACGGGACACTGCACATCGCGCCGCAGCTTCAGTTCGCGAAACTGCATCTTGAGCGCATCGAAATGAAGCAGACGCCCGATCAGCGGTTGGCCGATGCCAACGATCAGCTTGATTGCCTCGATCGCCTGGAGCATTCCGATAATGCCAGGTAAAACTCCAAGCACTCCGGCCTGTGCGCAATTTGGGACGGACTCCGGAGGCGGCGGCTCAGGAAAAAGACACCGGTAACATGGACCGCCAAGATGCGGCGCGAAGAGAGTGGTTTGACCCTCGAACCGAAATACCGAGCCGTAGACATTTGGCTTCTGCGCGAAAACACAGACATCGTTCGACAGATAACGCGTGGCGAAATTGTCCGAGCCATCGACAACGACGTCATATTCCACGACGATTTGCTCTGCGTTCTCGCTCGAGAATCGGCACTGATGGCCCTTGATTTCAATTTCCGGATTGATATCGCGTAACCGGTCGCGCGCAGATTCCAGTTTGCTCCGACCGATGTCCTTGGTTCCGTGAAGAATTTGCCGCTGGAGATTACTGACGTCGACTCGGTCAAAATCGACAAGGCCGAGCGTTCCTACGCCAGCCGC
>JBLMXD010000251.1:0-3413 GCA_050257575.1 Alphaproteobacteria bacterium
CTCGAAGAAAATTACGATCGCGTGATGGAACGTTTGATTCCGGCCGCAGCCAGTCTGCGAGTCGGCAATCCGGAGCAACCAGGCATTATGGTCGGTCCCGTTATCGACGAACCTGCCTACCGGCGCATTCTGGAATACATCGAGATCGGTAAAAAAGAGGCCACACTCGCTTACCAGGCAAAGGAAGTTCCGCCGCATGGGTACTTTGTTCCGCCGACAATTTTCACCGACGTGAAACCGAATATGCGCATCGCGCGCGAAGAAATTTTCGGTCCGGTGTTAAGCGTTTTGAAAGTGCGCGATCTTGACGAGGCGATCGAAGTTGCCAATGGAACCGACTACGCGTTGACTGGCGGCTTTTTTTCACGCAGCCCGGACAACATCGCACGCATCAAAGCGCGGCTGGAATGCGGCAACCTTTACATCAACCGATCGTGCACCGGTGCGATTGTTGGGCGCCATCCCTTTGGCGGATTCAAAATGAGTGGCAGCGGTACCAAGGCCGGTGGCGAAGATTATCTTCTACATTTCCTCGTGCCGCGCGTTGTCACCGAAAATACCAGCCGACACGGTTTCGCACCGGAAAAATCGCTTGAGTATCGTGACGAATTTCTCTGGCCTAAGCAGCGGCAGTGACCGCTCGAAACAGCAGGAACATCAACTCAGCGGGCGGCCCTTGCTAAGCAGCTTCACTACCGTCACGATCATGTAAAGCACCGGCCAGGCCGAGGTGAGAACAATCACCAAGAAAACCGCCATTTCCCTGGCTCGTTCGCGTGCCGCTTCGAGACGGTACTCGCGTCCCAAATCAAAAAGATTCCGGAAATTCGATTTATCTTCTCCGTCGTAAGACCAAAAATGGCCCCGCCCCCATCGACCGAACCCGGAATGAAAAAAATAATCCGTCTGCGGAAAGCGTCCCTTACCGCCCGTGCAAGGATTCCTCGGTTTCATAGAATCTGACCGGAAACTGATTTGGAACCAGCGACACAATATCACGTTCAAAAAATCAATCAGCCGGAAAAATAACTTTCGATTACGCGGAGGTTGCAAAACACTCCAAGGACAAACATGAAGAGCGCCTTTTATCGCGCTGGCAAGCTGCTGGTGAGACTAGTCTTAGGCTATGTCACACGTGTTCGCGTAGTCGGACGCGAGCATCCGAATCGTGCTGGTGGATTCTTGCTGGCTTCAAATCACATCAGTCACTTCGATCCGTTTCTGATCGGTCTCGCCGTCCGGCGGAAAATCGATTGGATGACGATGGCAGAGTTCTTCCGTCCGCCTGCGCTGAGTTTGCTCCTGCGCTCGATTGATGCGTTTCCGGCAGAGCGCGATCACGCCGATCTAAAGACCATTCGTACGGCAATCGAACGCCTGAAAAATGGGCGTGTTGTGGGGCTTTTCCCAGAGGGTGGCATTCGCGACGGCGCCCGCTCGCTGCTCGAGGGAGCACCCCTGCGGCCGGGAGCAGCAACGCTCGCCCAGATCGCTGGAGTTCCGATCGTGCCGTGCGTAATCCTCGGCACCGATCGCTTGTATTCAAAAAGACAATGGCTGCCGTTCCGACGCACCCCGGTCTGGATCGCGTTCGGCAAACCGATCTCAAATTTTCCGGAATTGCAAAAAATTCAGGCGCGTGAACGGATCGAATCCGAATTGGCTGGCGCATTCAAGAATCTTTACGCGGAATTGCGGGGGAAATTTCGCCTCACGACCGACGACTTGCCGAAGTCGCCACGGGAACGGGCGACCAACAAGAACGACCCACCGCGCCAACCGAACGCTGCCGCGCGGCGTCCCTACGATCGTTTCGCAGCCATGGGAGTGGATTCTTTGCTTTGCGCATCGATCAATTTCCTTCACAGGCGTCATCGATTGAATGGGCGCAGCCGTGAGGAGATGGAGCGTTACGTGATCGCGTGTGAGCGGCTCTCGCCCCAGCAATATTATTCTATTTCAAACGTGATCGCTCACAGCGGCGAACGAGGGTCAAAACCCACACTCAACGGCAAACACGATTCAGATATGGCAACTCTATCGTGGCGTAGCCCCATTGAAACGGCCTTTGCAGCAAACAACGTCGCTTACGCGAATTTTTTCCGATCCAATACACAAAACTGGGAGAGCGCACCGACCGTATTCCTGCTGCACGCACTCATGTCCTCCAGCCGCACGGGCCACCACCTTTGGGCAAAGAGCTTCAACGAACTCGGCTGGAACGCGTGTTTCATCCATTTGCCTTATCACTTTTCGCGTGTTCCAAACGGGTACTGGAACGGCGAACTGGCGATTACACCGGACCTTATTCGCAATGCCGAAGGACTGCGTCAGGGTGTAATTGAACTGCGGCAGTTGATGGAATTATTGAGGTCGCACGGGTGCCGCGAGTTCGGAATGCTGGCGACAAGCTACGGCGGTTGGGTTGGCGCGCTGCTGACACTCGTCGAAAGCGATTTCAGATTCGTCGCATTGATGTCACCGATTGTAAACGTCGATCACGCCATCTGGCGAAGCCCGGCGGCACGCCGTGTCCGGCGCGAACTGCTCCAGGCAAACATCGAACCGGCCCTCGTTGCGCGGCATTTTCATTTGAGCTCACCATTGCACGCCCGGCCGGCGTGCGATCCTGCACGCATTCTATTTGTGACCGGTGAATTCGATTCGATCGCTCCGTCGGAAGAAATTGAAGCAACTCAACGAGCATGGCGCGGATCGGAATTGTTGCGGGTGCCACAAGGGCACTTCGGTTACCGCATGATGCGCGAAACAATTACGCGCCTGAAGGTACGCCGCGACTTATAGTTTTTTGCATCTCGCTGAAGCACGGTCCTACCTGGAGATTTCGAGAAACTCCAAACTGGGAGCAAGCGCGCTAACGGCCGCTTTAGCCAAGGCGTTGTGTCCTTCCCTCGATGCGTGCCACGCGTCTACGTGATGCAATAGTTCGACGCGACTGAGGTCAGTGGTCGCCAGCGCGTCAGAGTATCGCAACTGAATGTTCTCCGTCTGCTGGACGACTTCACGATTCAAGTCTTCCACCATGGCGCACAGCTCTTCGTTGGCCATGGCCGCAAGCCGAATCAAGTTGCGCCGGTAACACGGATGAAAAGAGAGAAAATATTTATAGGTAGTTTTCAGGTGTGGATACAGCGTTTCATCCGATTCCCGGAGGCGCTCAGCGGCCTCACGGCCTTTAAAGTACGACGCGAAATTGATCAGACCGTAAACGACAATCGCCACTCGATGTCGTTGCCTGCCGGCATGCGTCACCAGGCGTCGCAACTCGCGTCTGTAATTTTGCCGGAAATCTTTGCTGATGCGTTTTAGTCGCTGTTCCGGTGCGCCAAGTTCATCTGGCGGACATCGCCACGCCCAATCGACATTGTTGTGCCCGATTGAAATCAAAATCA
>JBLMXD010000252.1:0-5786 GCA_050257575.1 Alphaproteobacteria bacterium
AAGAATACCGCTACACTTTCGGGATTCTGACTGCACCACGCTTTTGCATAACGCGCCGCAAAGTCATGTAACTCGTCAGTTGTCACAGGTCACTTCTCGCTACTTGGAACAATTACCGTTCTGACGTGATCGATGGGACCTTGAAGCGCGTCCAGCGCCGCATTGATCTGGGATGCGTCGAGATCGATGACGCGTAATGTCTCTCGAGGAAATCGAAGTTTTTCGCTGCGCGCGAGTTCGATCAGTGCTCCAAGTTCAGCCGCGAGATGATCGGACACGCCTATGATCTCAACTTCTTTGTTGATCAACTCGGCATACGGATAAATCGACATCGATTCGGTTGTTAATCCGACAAGCGCGGCGCGCCCAAGAGGGCCCAGGCACAGCACGGCTTGACGCATCGTTCTTGCAGAGCCGATCAATTCGAGTGCGACGTCGACTCCTCTTCCGGCACTCGCTTCTTTCACTTGCTTGACCGGATCCGCCGCCTTGGCGTCAATCGCAATGGCCCCCATGCTGGCGGCCGACGCCAGCTTCGCAGGATTGATTTCAACCACGTAGACGTTCCCGCAATCGAAGGCGCGCGCCAGTTGCAATGCCGAAAATCCGAGCCCGCCGAAGCCAAATATCACAACCGACTCCCCTGCTTTGAAGCGCACCTTGTTCAGCGCATGAAGCGCCGTGGCCGAAGAACACATCATGATCGCACCGACTTCAAACGGAATCTCGTCTGGCAGCACAAATGCATTTACGCCGGGAACTTTGATGAATTCTGCATACCCACCGTCGCGATCTTTCCCGATCATCTGGCCGCTGCGACAGAACTGCTCCAAGCCGCGCACACAGAATTCGCAAGAGCCGCAGTGAACCAAATAATGCACACAAACGCGGTCGCCCGCTGACACCTTTGTCACATCTTTGCCGACTTCCGCTATGTGACCCGCTATCTCGTGACCGGGAGTCAGCGGTAGATGATCCATATTGGAAATGCCAGCGCGATAATGAGCATCGGAGTGGCAAATCCCCGCAGCTGCGACACGGACTAAAACGTCCGACAATCCGATCTCAGGAATTGGAATGTCCGCCTCCTCGAGCGGCCTTCCGATCTTCACAAGCCGCACCGCCCTCATCTTTTCCTGACGCGTTGCTGCGTTTTCAGTGAACGCTCCGCCTATTCAACGAATCAGCGCGTCCAGTTCTCTCTGATCGAGGCCGGCTGCGCGGTAATGCTTTCGCGTCAATTCCAGGAGCGTAAATCCATCCTCGTAGGCAGCGAAGGTACCATTGTCCGGCTTGTCCAAATAGATGAGACCACCTTCAACGATAAACACGGTGATCATTGGCTCTGGTGAATCGTCCATAATTTTCAGCGTGTGTGCCTCGCCCGCGGGTTCGTAGATATAAGTACCCGGCTTTGCGACCCAGTCGTGCTCCAGGTATCGCCAGTGACCTCGCAGGGTATAGCCGTGCACTATGCCTACGTGGTAATGAGTTCCAACCTGTGAACCAGGCAGCCCTTTCAGAACAACGCTAAATCCTCCCGATGTAACGTTAAAACAGCAGGGCTGGAACCAGATTCCGTTCGCATAAGGAACCCAGAGCCGGTCGTCGTCCGGATTGATGTTGGTAATAAAGTGTTCGCGGCTCCTTCGATTTGGATCGAGGCCGTCGGTAAAATTGCTGAAGGCAGTAATCGGCATATCGCTTCCCTTAGTTGCCAGTCATCGCGGTGTCACTCGATTTTTTCTTCGACGACGGGATTCTCAGCATCCGGAGCTGGATATCAAACAAGAAACACGCGCTGATTCATTTCTTCTCGGTTACACGCGTCACAGTGAAAATCTGGCTTGGGAGCACCTGACCCTCGGGCTTGCCTGGTCCTTCCTGCGAAACGATGCGTGACTTAAAAACCTTTTTAGTGAGTTCGATGATTTCTTCCGTAGACGTTGAATCGGAAGACTCGCCGCTGTATCGCCACGTTTCGATCAACTTGCCGTGTTCAATACGCCATTTTCCGTGGGTGTTGTCGCCTTCATCCGGCGGATCTAAAACCCACGTCCCGTCGGCGCGATATTGAGTCTCGTGTCGGGGGCTGTGCCAGGTTCCAACTAAAAGGCGCGACAAAGTCGCATCGTCCGGAAGCGCCAGCACGATGATCGGCACAATCAAGGCGACTATGACGAATGTCGTGCGCATCAATGCTTCTGTGTGATGTAGGCGTAAACTTTCTCGTTATACCGGCGCGCGTATTCCTGTTGCCGTTCTCGAAGCGGTATGTCGTTGGTAACGCAGCCCTTTCCGGCGTCCGCCTTTGGATACTTCTTCGCCACGTCAAACGGGACACCAACCGGGAACGATGCAATACTGCCCGCCCAATAAAATTTGATGTGCCCTGCGCGAATGTCCTGCTCGGCTTCCTTGACGGCATTCGCCGGATTCCAAGTCGGATCCGCCGCGATAGAAAGCCCGGCAAGGAGCGCCAATGCGAGAATGCGCAGGATTTTCATGTGGTTCGAGATAATCAGGTCTGCCTCGACAAAGCTATATTTTTCAACGCTCCGGATGTTATTCCACGCTGATTATTACTTTCCCCCGCGCATGCCCTTGTTCGAGGTACGTCATCGCCTCGCGGATCTGATCCAGCGGATAAGTCCGGTCGATGACCGCTTTCACTTTTCCGGACTCCATGAGATCGGCCATGGTAGCCAGATCCTTCTGGCGAATCTCCGCCAACATCATGCCCATCTTCTGGCTAACGAATGGCGACATGAGCTTCGTTTTGATTGGACGCGCCATGGCGCCGATCCATTTGCCATCGTTCGGACCGCCTCCGCCGATCATGACCAAAATTCCGTTTGGCTGTAGGACGCGTCTGAATCCGGATAATGGCTGCGTGCCGACATTGTCGAGAATCACGTCGTAACGCTCGCTGCCTTTGGTAAAGTCTTGCTTCGTGTAATCGATCACGTGATCCGCGCCGAGCGATTGAACTAGCTCGAGGTTCCTCGTGCTACAAACGCCGGTGACTTCCGCGCCAAGAGTTTTGGCGATCTGCACCGCAAAGGTGCCGACTCCTCCCGACGCACCGTTAATCAAGACTTTCTGACCGGGCTGAACCTTGCCGTAATCGCGAAGGCCCTGCAAGGCGGTCAATGCGGCAATAGGCACAGCGGCACCTTCTGCAAAGGTGACATTGGCAGGTTTGAGTACAAGTTTCGTCTTGTTAGCGCATACGTATTCGGCAAATGCGGCGCCATGTCCGGTGCCGAAGACCTGGTCACCCGGTTTGAATTCCGTGACGTTTTTGCCGACCGCTTCGACTTCGCCTGCAAGGTCGACACCCAATTGTGGTGACTTCGGTTTGCGCATCCCGCCAGTCATCGCGCGAATAAAGTACGGCGTGCCCTCCATGAAATGCCAATCGAGTGGATTGATGGCGGCTGCTCGAACTTTGACCAACACCTGATCGTCGTTAGGTACCGGCTTCTTGATCTCTCTGATTTCAAGAACACTTGGTGATCCGTATTCAGTGTAGATAACCGCTTTCATGTGCGGTTCGCCAGTTTCGATTGGGTCTTGTTTCTCTGTCGCCAACGCGTAGACGAACACTCCTCCCAGTAGCAAAATGATCAGGCAAAACGCCCAAAGGAAAAAGCGACGAATGCTGCCTTTGCGGCGTCGCGGTTTTTCTGCGGTCGATTGAGTTGCCAGATTTGCGTTCATTTTCTTTCCTTCCGTTACTGCACGGTTATTATCACTTTGCCTCGCGCATGTCCTTCATCGAGATAGCGCATGGCTTCAGGAGCTTCGCTTAACTTGTAACGTCGATCGATCACCGGCTTTAGCTTTCCCCCCTGGATAAGATCGGCCAGCATGATCAGATCCTGTTTGTTCATCTTGGTAATGTACTGGGCGAATTCTTGATCCGTGAACGATGCCAATCCACGGGCTGTAAAAATTCCAGCGATGCGTCCCAGGGCCGCACCCCCTTTCGCCCCGGCCCCACCGACGCCGGCCAAAACGCAGATGCCTTTGGGATTCAATACGCGACGGCGTTCGGCGAAGGAATGGTTGCAAACATTATCGAAGATCACGTCGTAACGCTGGTCGCTCTTGGTGAAATCCTCCTTGGTGTAATCGATTACATGGCCGGCACCAATGGATCCCACGAGATCGACATTCCGTGTGCTGCAAACTGCTGTGACATCCGCACCAAGAGACTTCGCGATCTGCACGGCGAATGTTCCTACCCCTCCTGTGGCGCCGTTGATCAAAACCTTCTGCCCGGGCTGAATCTTACCCTGGTCGCGCAGACCCTGCAGCGCAGTCAGTCCGGCGAGCGGGACAGAAGCAGCTTGTTCGAACGTGACTTCCGGCGGCTTCACGACCAGGGAGCGTTCGAAAGCACACGCATATTCGGCGAGAGCACCCAGACAGGTGCCGAATACTTCGTCGCCTGGTTTGAATTGCGTTACGTTTTTGCCGACCGCTTCCACCACCCCGGCGACATCGCGGCCAAGCCGCGTGTCCTTTGGTTTGCGTAACCCGGACATCAAGCGACCAAGCCACGAATCACGGATCATGTATGCATCCAGCGCGTTGAGTGAAGCTGCCCGAACTTTGATCAACACCTGGTTGTCGTTCGGCACCGGCTTTTCAACTTCCTTAAGCTTAACGACATCAGGCGATCCGTATTCGCAATAACGTATGGCTTTCATCGGATCATGCAGAGCCGGAGCGTTGTGACTGCACTCGTTAGTCGAAGTCCAGTAGGCAGTGAAACCCCACAGGACGAGGGACAGTAGGATGATGATGACACTCCATTTCAGCAGGCGTTTAAGCTTCATGGAGCTAAAGAAACACAGGCAAGCGTAACGGACTGGTTGCCGTCGCGTCTGGGTCGCCGCAATACGGTTCGCTATCAGTCGTGGGCTGGACTCCTTTCACCAACAGCCAGACGCTCACCACCAATTCGAAGACCGCCATCGGCGTATCGAACCAGTAGGCGTTCACTGTTTTGTCGAAACCCGGAAAGATCAGGAAGACAACCGAGCAGATGACGCACCACCCCGAAGCGATGACACCGAACACCGCAAGCGGTCTGGGAATGTATCGCGACCGAAGCCACAAGTAACTGCAAACCGTTGCGGCAAGTGCGAAGAAAGGCAGGCCTACATAGTAATCATCGAAACTTGCCGCGATCTGTAGTCTTGCCAAAACTTGCAACCGATCAGGCTCGAACAATTGCAAGTAACTCGCGCTCCCGAGCAGTCGCAGCGCACTTAAAAGATTCAGCGTAGTGAGAAGCCAGAGTAAGGCAAAAACCAGGCGGAACAGCGCTCCTAGCATCGCTAGGAGCCAATTCACCGGCTTCAAAACGACATACAGCGCAGACAGCAAAACGACAACGACTGCTCCATAGGCAAGAAAGCACGTCAGCGCGAGGCGCACCTGAGTTTGATGCGCCACGATGTTGCGCGCAGTATTCGCAGCATCGCCGGAAACCACAAGCGGGCCTAACAACGCGTAATTTCCGTAGATGACGATCGCGACCGCCAGCAGGCCGCTAACTCCCGCCACTTTTGCAGCGACGTCTCGTGAGTTGTCGATTCCGTTCATGCGGGTTTGACCTGCGCCGTGACACCTTCGAACGGTGGCATCTTTGCGCCTTTGATCAGAAGCCAGAGCATGATCGCCATTTCACCGAACAGGATCGGCGTCGCGTAACGAAAGGCCGCTCCGTAGTAATCCGGTGCAAATAATGCAAGCGGACTGAGGACGAGGTA
>JBLMXD010000253.1:0-2952 GCA_050257575.1 Alphaproteobacteria bacterium
TATCGTTATAATCCCGAGCGGGTCCGGCTCGGCGAAAATCCACTTCAACTGGATTCCGCCGCGCCTCGGGTGAAAATCGCGGACTACTTCAAGCTCGAACAGCGGTTCAAGATCCTGGAAAAAAGCGAACCGAATGCTGCAAGGGAATTGCTGGCCCAGGCGCAGGCAGACGTGAACGCCCGCCGCGCATTCTACGAATTTCTCGCCACCAGAAAATTCAACCCTACCCCAAACTCATGAACCTAACGACGAGATATCTCGGCTTGAAACTGCGTACGCCTCTGGTGCCATCGGCATCGCCCCTTTCGGAAAAGATCGATAACATCAAACGAATGGAAGACGCAGGCGCTGCGGCGGTCGTTTTTCATTCACTGTTCGAAGAGCAGATTCGCCGCGACCATCACGACTTGAATTTCTATCTCGAACAAGGCACCGAATCCTACGCGGAATCGTTGAGCTATTTTCCCGTTCGACCCGAGTTCAAGGTTGGACCCGAGGCGTACCTCCAGCACATCGCCCAAGCGAAGGCCGCAGTCGGCATTCCGATCATCGGGAGCCTCAACGGCAGCACATTGGGCGGCTGGCTGGCCTACGCCCGGCAAATCGAGCAAGCCGGCGCAGATGCGCTCGAGCTAAACATTTATTCCATTCCGAGCGATCCCGAGGTCAGCGGGGAAGACATCGAAGCACATTACCTCAGCATTCTCGCGGCGATCAAAGCACAGTTAAAAATTCCCGTGGCCGTGAAGCTCAGTCCATTCTTTACAAATTTCGCGCGATTCGCGCGACGCGCCGACCGCGAAGGCGCCGACGGGCTGGTTCTGTTCAATCGCTTCTATCAACCGGACATTGAACTCGAGACCCTGGAGATTTCGCCCAATATCCTTCTCAGCACCCCAATGGCGATGCGTTTGCCGATGCGCTGGATCGCGATGCTTTATGGACGGATTGGCGCGAGCCTGGCCGCGACCAGCGGAATCCATCGCGCAACCGACGCGCTGAAAATGTTAATGGCCGGTGCCGACGTAACGATGCTTTGTTCAATTCTCTTACGTCGAGGTATTGAACACATTGGGGTAATCGAACGCGAAATACGTGAATGGATGGAGGAACACGAATACGAATCGGTGGAGCAACTCAAGGGCAGCATGAGCCAGAGAAACTGCCCTGATCCGAGCGCGTTCGAACGGGCTCAATACATGCGCGCGCTGGAGACGTATCCGGCGGCGGACGTTTGAAGCAACGCTGCGCAATAACTGCACAGGAAAACGCAATCGCGGTACATCGCCCCGGCGGACAGGGACTAAGATTTTTTTTATAAACCGTCTTGGAGACAAATGCCATGAAACTCGCGACTACCTACCTTGGATTAAAACTGCGCACACCGCTGGTGCCATCGGCATCGCCGCTCTCTGAGAACCTCGATAACATCAAACGCATGGAAGACGCCGGCGCATCGGCGGTTGTTTTCCATTCGCTTTTTGAAGAGCAGCTCCGACCGGGAAATTATCGCGTGCGCCGCGGTTCCGGAAATGGCGGTGAATTCTCGTCTGACGCGCTAGACGATTATTCCGACCAACCGGAGTTCAAGGTCGATCCGGAGGCGTATGTGAAGCACATCGCAAAAGCCAAAGAGACCGTGCACATTCCGATCATCGGCAGCTTAAACGGCTCGACGTTTGGTGGTTGGCAGCGCTATGCGCGGCTCATTGAACAAGCTGGCGCCGATGCGCTGGAGTTGAACATCTATAATGTGCCAACCGATCCGGATCGGAGTGCCGATGATATTGAAACGGAATATTTGACCATCGTTACCTCGATAAAAGGCTTGTTGAAAATTCCCGTGGCGGTAAAGCTCAGCCCATACTTCACAAATCTTTCCCGGTTTGCGCGGCGCCTCGACGAGCAAGGCGCCAATGCGCTTGTGTTATTCAATCGTTTTTACCAGCCGGACATCGAATTGGAAACGCTCGAGGTAAGCCCGAATGTGCTCCTCAGCACACCGATGGCGATGCGTCTGCCGATGCGCTGGATCGCACTTTTGTATGGCCGGATTGGGGCAAACCTGGCAGCAACCAGCGGCATCCATCACGGCGTTGATGCGCTGAAACTGATAATGGCTGGCGCTGATGTCACAATGCTGTGCTCCGTGCTGTTGCGGAATGGAATCGAGTACATTCACGCGATCGAACGCGAAATGCGTGAGTGGCTGGAGGACCACGAATATGAATCGGTTGAGCAAATCAAAGGTATCGTCAGCCAGAAAAATTGCCCCGACCCGACCGCTTTCGAGCGAGCGCAGTACACCCGCGCGCTTGTAAATTATCCCAGGAGTCCATCATCGACCGCGGTGTCGTGATGCGGTAAATCGCAGCGTGGCTAAAGGGACAAAAACGGCGGTTTCCATTTTCTTCGCTTTCGTCTTTTTTGTTCCTGCAAAGGCAGCAGATGACGCTACCCAGGAATCACGCTTCATCGCAAACACGCGCCAACTAATCTTCGACGGCCGCCGCAGCGGCGAGGGTTATTTTTCGCCGGACGCCGGCAAACTCATCTTTCAAAGCGAGCGCGAAGAAGGAAATCCCTTTTATCAGATGTATGTGCTCGATCTGAACACGGGCGACACCACACGCGTATCGCCCGGCACCGGCAAAACTACCTGTGGGTTTTTCCAACCGAGCACGGATCGAGTGATCTTTGCTTCAACACACGCGGATCCGAAGGCTCTTCAAAAACAAAAAGCGGAACAGGAATTTCGCGCGACCGGAAAACAGCGCCGTTACTCATGGGATTACGACGACACATTCGAAATCTATTCGGCGAAACAAGACGGCACCGATCTTGTGAATCTGACTCATTCTCCGGGTTACGACGCGGAAGGCGCGTTCTCGCCGGACGGACAACAAATTGTGTTCTGCTCCCTGCGCGCCGCTTTCCCACTGGAAAAACTTT